>JALZIY010000415.1 GCA_030860085.1 Bacteroidota bacterium
GTATTCAGCACTCACCGTAGCGTACTTAAGTATTTGCGTATGAAGCTGGATGAGTTGTATTGAAGCCTCCTCAAACCCCTCCGGTAGAGGGCTTCTCAACCGCACGGGAGGCCAGCTTGTCGAACATTCATTACATTATTAAAAAGTTTTGACATGAGATTCGTAGAAAGGAAATATACTATCATGATCTGATTACGACCTTCAACGGTAAACGGGGAACTCGTAAACTGTAAACTCGTAAACTTGTAAATCCTAAAACTTTAAACCATAAACAGTATCTTGCTCACTTTCAAAAGCATACATGAAAAGTAAAAAAACCACAACCACCCCTGAAAAAAAAGAAACCATTGTAAAAGGCACTACTTTTTTATTTGACAAAGAAAATAAATTATGGATGCTGGCCGGAATTGCGGTAATGATCATCGGGTTTTTGTTAATGGCAGGTGGCCGCAGCGAAGATCCCAACGTTTTTAATGCGAATGAAGTTTACAGTACTACACGCATAACCATTGCACCTATATTATTATTAGCGGGATTAGTAATCCTTATTTTTTCCATTTTTCGCCAGCCCAAACGCCACTAAGTTTCCTACATTTCATGAACATTTTTGATGCGATAATTATTGCTATTGTAGAGGGATTGACTGAATTTCTGCCGGTTTCATCTACTGGTCATATGATTATAACCAGCTCATTGTTGCGCACTAAAGAAGATGATTTTTTAAAACTCTTTGTAGTTGCTATTCAATTAGGCTCTATCATGGCAGTGGTGCTACTTTATTGGCAAAAATTTGTCCAGTTCAATCAGTGGCAGTTCTATGCAAAGTTATTAGCAGGTGTAACGCCGGCTTTGCTCTTTGGGTATTTTCTCAACGAGGAAATAGACAGAATGCTGGGAAGCGAAGTAATTGTTGCTATAAGCCTGTTAGCAGGCGGAATTGTTTTGGTTTACATTGATAAATGGTTTAAGCAACCAGTAAGAAACAAGTCTGACTTATTAGCAATAGAAGTAACACAAAGCGAACTGATAGAGGCCGATGATCGTTTAACGTACAAAAAGGCTTTTATAATTGGTTGCTGGCAGGTGATTGCTATGATACCGGGTGTAAGTCGCAGTGCTGCTTCTATCATTGGCGGTATGCAGCAAAAACTGACTAGAAATTTTGCTGCTGAATTTTCTTTTTTTTTAGCAGTGCCTACAATGTTTGCCGCATCTGCCTATTCTCTTTTTATTAAAATATGGACGGGAGATGGTGTACCAAAACGGGGTTACCAACTTGTAACCCAATCATCAGAAAACATTTATGCGTTTGCTGTGGGAAATGCAGTGGCTTTTATTGTGGCTTTGCTTGCCATTAAATTTTTTATAACCTATTTAAAGGTTTATGGTTTTCGTATATTCGGCATCTACCGTATTGCACTTGGTTTGGTGCTCTTGATATTGATTGCTGCAGGTTATTTGTAGAATTAAAACTATAATAAACCACAAAATGAATTATAATTTCAACTATCAACAAAGATAGCTGACCGCATTTACACCCATAAACATCATTAAATAACAAAAAAATAATTGCCGGGAAAAAAAGACATCGCATTAATTGATGTCTTTTTTTATTTTTAGGTATAACCATCAACATGCAAACTGCTCCTAAAAAAATAATCCATGCCTGGACCATGTACGATTGGGCCAACAGCGCTTATTCACTCATCATCACTTCGGCAATATTTCCAGGTTATTTTGTAGCCATTGCTCCGGAAAAAATAAACTTCATTGGCAGAACCTTTGAACGGGCTTCGCTGGCATCTTATATGATCTCTTTTTCTTTTCTCATTATTGCTATTCTATCTCCCATCCTTTCATCTATTGCGGATTATAAAGGGAATAAAAAAAGGTTTATGCAGTTCTTTTGTTACATGGGCGCCGCAGCTTGCATTGGCCTTACGTTTCTAACAAAAGACAATATTTCATTTGGTATTATTTGCGCTATGGTAGGCTCTATTGGCTTTGCCGGCAGTATTGTTTTTTATAATGCCTATTTACCTGAAATAGCTGCAGAAGAAGACCAGGATCGCATTAGTGCAAAAGGTTTTTCTATGGGATATATAGGCAGTGTATCGTTAATGCTGCTATGCCTCGCTGTAATTTTGTCGAATGATAGTTTGAACCTGGGCTGGGGTGCATGGCCGGTACGCCTTTCTTTTTTAGCTGTTGGACTTTGGTGGGCGGGCTTTGCACAAATTACTTTTTCCAGACTTCCCGCCTCTATCCCTTCTACACAACATCCGGAGCATAATATATTGGTTAATGGTTTTTACGAATTAAAAAAAGTATGGAAACAACTCCAGCTTAACCCGGTCACCAAACGTTTTTTATATAGCTTTTTCTTTTACAACATGGGCGTGCAAACAGTAATGTACCTCGCCGCTTATTTTGCATCAGATGAATTAAAAATGGAGCCATCACAATTGATCATTACCATAATGATTATTCAACTTGTCGGTATATTGGGGGCCTTTCTTTTTTCAAGATTATCAAACCGCACCAATAATATTTTTGCATTGGGAATCATTATTATTATCTGGGTTGGTATTTGCATTTTTGCCTATTTAGTTCAAACAGTTATGCAATTTTATGTATTAGCATTTTGCGTAGGTATGGTAATGGGTGGAGTACAATCTTTATCCCGATCTACTTATTCAAAATTATTACCAGCCACAAAAGATACTGCCTCTTATTTTAGTTTTTATGATGTTTGCGACCGCGTGGGAACAGTGTTGGGCGCTTTGGCATTTGGTTATGTAGCTGAATCTTTAGGAGGAATGCGTAACTCTGTATTGGCGTTAATGATATTTTTTATTATTGGAGGTGTGCTCTTGTTATTTGTAGATATGAAAAGAAAAACAGTGGTAGCAATATGAAATTATATAGCATAAATACCGGGTATTTTAAATTAGACGGCGGTGCTATGTTTGGGGTAGTTCCCAAAAGTATCTGGAATAAAATCAACCCGGCTGATGAAAATAATTTGTGTAACTGGGCTATGCGATGCTTATTAATAGAAGATAATGGCCGGTTGATTTTAGTTGATAACGGAATTGGCAATAAGCAAGACGCAAAGTTTTTCAGCCATTATTATTTAAATGGT
>JALZIY010000209.1 GCA_030860085.1 Bacteroidota bacterium
GTCCAAAGCGTATAAAATAATTGCAGCGGATTTTCAGAAGTATAGATTTTTTGAAGTTCTTTTTCAGAAAATTCATTGTCGAAGTCTACCAACGGTATATCCTTTATTTCTTCAATGTCAACCCCAACTTTGTTTGTGTTACTGATTGCGCAAATTATATATTCCCCCGAGTGGGAAATATTAAAATGGAGCGAATTATCAAAATACGGTTTTTGAAGCGCTGTAAATTTTAATTCATTTAATAAGTATGCATCATATCCTAACGATTTAAGACCCTCTATTAAAAGCATTTTCCCCACCATTACACGTTGCCTATCCTCCCATTTCCTGAATTTTAGAATCTGATTTTGAATGATGGGTGGAAGCTTGTTAAGAAAGTGATCAAAAATTTTTGAGTCAAATTTGGCTGAAGTTCTGTTATAATATAAATGTATCATGATTATAAATGGGAAGTAATTCTTTATATATTAACTCTCATAAATAATTTCCAGAAATCTTACGTAACACTCACAATAATTTAAACTTCCGCATCCTGAAAAATTATTAAGTTTGAAACTAACTTTATTACCTCTGAACTATCTGCTTAATAAGGTTTTCACTTATTTCACATTCTACTAAAAACCAAATTAGATTGCGTTCAATAATTACGCAGTTTTTCAATTAATGAAAACCAAACTTAATGTAAATACATATTAAATGATTTCAGGTTGAAAAAGTATTTGGCTTTTTATTATTATCGCTGCAGCTTTTATTTATAGTTTTAAGAGCTGCGTCAAAACATCAGAAGTATCTGAAACATCTGAAGCACCCCTTCCCCATTTTATTCTCTTCTTGCAAGGATAAAAAAGAATAAATACTTTTTTCAGACTTAATTGTGAGCAACTTTTCTGATTTTCCATTAATTTATGATTGCAAAATGAACAGCAGGATTACTACTACAAAAAATAACGAATGAAGAAATTACCTTTACTCATTTCTGTATCCTTACTGGCAATTCTTGTGGCCCTTTATTTTATTATTCCTTCCTTTCAGAATTTTATCAATGAAGCCTTTGATGTACTAACAAGCAATGACCAGGAAAGAATACGCAAGTGGGTAGGACAATTTAAACTGGCTGGCCCTGTTGTGCTCATCCTGATTATGGTGGTGCAGATGTTTCTTTTTGTTGTGCCTAATGTTTTTCTGATGATGGTTGCCATCATTAGTTATGGGCCTATATGGGGAGCAGTGATTTCGTTTTTAGGTGTCTTCTCATCCTCTTCTGTTGGATATATGATTGGAAAATATCTCGGACCTGTAACTGTTCGCAAGTTAATGAGTGATAATGCGCAGAAAAAAACAAGTGAATTTATTAAAAACTATGGCGTGGCCGCAATTGCTATCACCCGTATTTCATCATTGTCAAATGATTCGTTGAGTATTGTAGCAGGCCTTTTAAAAATGAGTTACCAAAAATATATATTAGCCACTCTTGGCGGCATCACACCATTAATATTGCTGCTGGCTATTTATGGAAGAAATGGAAAAATTTTAAAAGCATTAATTTGGATTGCTGTTATCTCTTTAGTGTTATTGATTATTTATATCATTGTTGATAAAAGACGAAAAAGAAATCTGCAAAAAGAATGAACGAATATAACAGCCTATGTTACAGTTCCTGGATATACTATTGACTATTGTTCATCTGGCCATCGTTGGGTTTAATCTTTTTGGATGGATACCAACGGTTACAAGAAAGGCTCATTTTATTTCTATCATACTTACCGCAGCTTCCTGGTTTTTGCTGGGTATTTGGTTTGGTATGGGTTATTGTCCTTTTACCGATTGGCAATGGCAGGTAAAAGAAAAATTAGGTGAAAGGAATTTACCCCCAAATTTCATTGAATATTTTGCAGAGAAGTTTACAGGCAGCGATTTTGATCCGCAATTTGTAAATAATGTAATTGCTATTGGCTTTGCAATTGTTGCCTTGCTTTCCATTTATATCAACTTCATACATCCGCGATTAAGAAAAACTAAGTCTGATAATAAGGATTGATTTATTTGAGATTGCCACAATTTTTTTCAATAGATCACAAACAGGAAATTTAATTTATACGCATTTCTAAAACCTATGTATAAGTGAACGCATTGTCAGGCTGAGCTTGCCGAAGCCTTATTGGAGCGTGGTTTCATAAAAATTTAGCCTTCGTCATCTTCAGGCCGACATGGTTTTTAGAAATGCCCTTACTATATTTTCCCTTGAAGGATTATACACTACTCCAATTACACGATGGTTAATATCAGTTTGGTATATGCCATCAGGTTCATTGCTAAAAAGAATATTCTTAAATTCTTCAGCAGTGATTTCTTTGAACGGTGCAAACACACTGGTTGACACATTATTCACTCATACATCAATTGGCCCAAATTCCTTTTCTGTTTGCTCTGTCGTAGCTTCTACCTGGGTAGCATAAGCTACATCACACAATATGATCAGTGTTTTCC
>JALZIY010000244.1 GCA_030860085.1 Bacteroidota bacterium
TTCTTCATCAATGCGGATGGGCTTATTAAAATTTTCTCCCCCGTCAGCAGAGAAAATAACATTTACCTGTGCTTTTTTACCAGGTGATGAAAACCATGCGATGACTAAATTATTCCCATCTGCTGAAGCCCTTGGCCCGTTAACGGGGCATCCGGCAATTTTCCATTGGTCAGGGAAGATAGTTTTTGGCTCTGTCCATTTACCATTTACGAAACGAACAATTGATATATCCCGGATTTCTTCATCGGAGCGGTCGCGATAAACCACAACAGGCCCATTTGAAGTAATAGCAACGCTTGTCTGGCAGCAATCACAAACTTTATTGTCAAGCTCCCATTCAGCAGTTTTATTACCCTGCTTATCAATTACCGCAGCTCGTAAACTCATTGCACCATGATGCCCGCCACCATGTCCGCCAGTATGTGCTGCAGTGTCTGCTTTTTCATTAACAGTATTTCTTCCATCAAGCCATGAAACGAAAAACTGATCATCATACGGTATTAGAGAAACAAAGCCATGTTCCGCTTTTTTTCCATCGTCGTGCAAAATTTTCGGATCACTCCATGATTTTCCATTATCAGCAGACGTAACGAATTTGACATCATATGCATAGGTGCCTTTCCCGCTTTTTTGCAGAATGTGTGCAATTAAATTATTGCTGCCATTGGATGCCAGCATCGGATAATCGGCCCAGTTAACAAACCAATCACTGCCAGAAGTAATTGTGCCTGGTTCTGACCAGTTCTCATTGTTTAGCACAGAGAATTTCAACAGGCTTTTTTCTTTTGTTTTCTCAATCCACGACAGATAAACCAACCCGTTTTTATCGGTGAATAAATAAGGTTCGGCACTAACAGAATCAGCAGGTGAATCAAGCAGCTTTAGAGAACTTTCTTTGTTATCTGTTTTATCTGAGTCGTTACAGGAAGCAAATATGATAGTAAGCAGTATAATATTTAGAAGCTTAGTCATTTTCTTTTGCAATTTTAAGTATCAGATCAATATTGTCTTTTTTATTCCATTCTCGAGATCCGGTTTCCGAAAAAACCAAGTCTCCTTTCTTGTTAAAAATAAAAGTTGTCGGTAGCGCCTGCACATTCATTTCTTCACTGTTTTCTATTCTTACAAAATTAAATTTATAATCACGGGTGTTTATGAACTCTTCAATTTGTTCAGGACTTTCATTAGATGCCATTAAGAAAATAATGTTTTCATTTTGCAAAATGTTTTGCATTTGTTTTATGGAAGGCATTTCCTGAATACATGGCTTACACCAGGTAGCCCAGAAATTGATAAAGATAGTTTCCCCTATATATTGCTTTAAAGGATGTGATTGGCCATTAAGGTCTGTGAGCCTGATCATGTCAATTTCACGCACCACTTCAGCAGAGGGATTCGGTTTTTCTTTTTTTTCATTAGTACACCCTGTTAATCCAATTAACAATAAAACAGCTATTGTGTAACTATATGTCATTGTTGATTTTAGTTTAATTGAAAACTCCATATCAGTATACATTAGAAAAAATATAGGTAATTCTTTATATCCAAAGAATCAAATAAAGCTGCAAATTAAATAAAAGGGCATCTCTAAAAACCTATGTTTAACAAAAGACTTTGTCAGGTTGAGCTTGCCGAAACCTTATTGGAGTAGGGTTTGAGAAAAGTATAGCCTTCGTCATGCTCAGGCTGACATGGTTTTTAGAGATGCCCTAAAGTTAAAAGTTTGGATTGCATAAATAGCGGCTTAAAAACTGGCCTTGCAACTATTTATTCGATTACCTGCGGCAAATAGGTTCTTCTTGCAACAACGCTACAAACATTGATTTGAATTTAACTGTTTGGCAAAATATTATACTTGCTATGGTTGTAAAAGTATTTGCATTGATTTTGGGAACTGTTGACTAGCTAATTTATGGGAGCTGTAATTGCAGATGCAGGGGTAGCTTTATTGGCAATTTTAAATGCTGTACGCATTCAAAGGTGAATGTTTGAGGTGCTGTAATTTACCTTACATTCCAATTGTGATTAAAGATAAAATATGCCCGAAGTTATTTAAGCATTTGCTTAAATAGTTATTTCTACTACCTTCGCTCCATGAATGATAATACTTGTATCAGGCTATTTGCAGACCACGAACAAATTAATAACTGTAAAGGCAAACTAAAGACAGCACAGAAGTCATTTGTAAGTTTGTCAAATATATTGGCATTAGCAGGCAATGAAGTAAGGCTGAAGATTGTTTATTTATTGGAAGAAGAAAAAGAGCTATGCCCTTGCGACCTTGCAGACATTTTAGGCATGAGTATTCCGGCAGTATCACAACATCTAAGAAAGTTAAAGGATGGAAACATTGTAGAAACAAGGAAAGAGGGACAAACAATTTACTATTCTCTTACACTGGAAAACCTAAAGATATTAAAGCCTTTCTTTAAACATATTAACGTACAAACTCAAAAACTGGAAACAGTATGATAAGTATAAAATCACCTGGTACAACAACCACTGCCAGTATTTTTTCAGCCTTTGCCGCTTCATTTTGTTGCATTACACCTGTTATTGCTTTGCTTGCAGGTAGCAGCAGCATAGCCGCAAACTTCGCATGGATAGAGCCAGCCAGACCTTACTTAATAGGTTTGTCAATTGCTGTACTGGGATTTGCCTGGTATCAAAAATTAAAACCTGCTAAAACAACTGATATGGATTGCAATTGCGAAACAACAAAGAAGGTTTCATTCCTTCAGTCAAAAACATTTTTATCAATAGTAACAGTGTTTGCTATTCTAATGATGACTTTCCCATTGTATGCAAAAATGTTCTATCCAAAACCCAAAGTTGAGGCAGCTTCACTTGCAGCAGTGGATAACAAGCAACAGGTAAAATTCGCCATACAAGGCATGACCTGTGCAGGTTGTGAAGAGCATGTCAATACTGAATTGTCAAAAGTAGCAGGTGTATTAGCTTATAATGCTTCGTATGCAACAAGAAGCAGCTTAGTCACTTTTGATAAATCAAAAGTTGATGTAAAGACTATTGAAGCAGCAATCAATAAAACAGGTTACAAAGTAAAAAACTATGATGTCATGAATGCTAATTCAGCAGTTACATTTTATGAAGCTCCCTTAGTTTGTCATGCTGCACCATCAATCGGTTGTGGTAGTAAAGCAAAGTTTATGTTAGTGGAGTTAGAGCAAAACAAAGATGCAGTAGAGGGAGCATGGTTAAATAAAAAGGGAACAATTGTAGCTGTAAAGTGGAACACACCAGTTGATGAAAACAAGAAAGCTGAAATCATTAAAACTGTTAGCAGCAATCACAGTATTGAACTTACAACCTTAGCCTTAACAGAAGCAATCAACTATTCTGCATCATTTCCAAATAGCAAGGAATGGTTCAGAGGCAAAGAGCTTGACCAACTAAGTAAAGAAGAAGCAGGTATTATTGCACAAAACACAATTGCCAGTTACAAAGCAAAGAAGTTAATAAAGCCATCATTTGAAAAACAGTTTAAGGCAGATATTGAAAAGATTTATGCAGATTTATTTCTATCAATCTCCTCTTATAAAGATTTAAGTACTGAGGCATATAATAAGGTAGAGC
>JALZIY010000248.1 GCA_030860085.1 Bacteroidota bacterium
TTGTTTAAGAAAGATTATTGCGCCATCATGACTGAGCCGTCATTTTTAAATGAAGCTATCGAAGGCTGCAGGGGCAGGGAGCGGCAACAAGCGGAGTGATCGTCTGCAGCCGTTATTTCTGTATAACTCGAAAATATCAGAAGTTTTTCCTCTTTTTCCTAATTTCATAAACTAAACTCAATCAATACGGTACAAGCAGTTTGGGAAGTAATTCGGGACAAATTCGGAAGTTCTCTTTTTTAACTCATTTCACAGGTCAAGCTTATCAAACAATCTGATTCACGAATTTTACAAAACAATAAATGTAAGTCATTAAAACCTCGGACAGAGAACAGCATTAATAGTAGAATTATCTCTATCTAAAAAGCCAACATAAGAAATACCTAATTCAAAACCGCCCCTGCCATAAGATGAGGTTTTTAATTTAGAGATGTTTACATCGTAACTAAAGGAAACGGAAAAAGGATGGTAATCTAATTTTAAAACAGGGATCAGTGCATCATTCAAACGCAGAAAAGCACCGCCATGTACTGTGTACAAGGGTTTATCAAGGTCACCACCCAATTTCAAACCATACAAAGCTCCAGCCAGAGTTTCATGATAATTTCCCTGCCGTGAATAATCACTTTGAATAGTTAAGTAACTGGCGGGAGTGACCGAAAAGCGTACACCTGCAGAAGCCACAATTTTGGGTTCGAGTTCTATAGCACCATTGCCGTAAAATGAATTTTTTGGGCGATTAAAATGATGATAAGCAAGGCCAACGAAAAGATTGTTTTCTTCATTTGCATTGAGTTGCGTATTAAAACTCATACCAACCGCACCGTCAAAATAACTGTATTGGTTAGCCGGAAAATTCTCACCATCTCCAAGCCCATCATAAGTACTGTTGGTAGTTATTTTGGAGCGGTCAATGCTTCGCTGAACAATGCCGGCCATAAACCCCACCGATAAATAACGGTTGACAGTGTTGCTTAAAGATTTATGATAGTTGAGTGCAGGCAGTATATGAGCCGATGTCCAGGCCACCGTACCCGCTTTATCATACAGCATTTGTAAACCCGCAGTTATAAAATCATCGCTTTTGCCTATGGGCAATTTATATTCTGCATTTAGCGAACCTGTTTTATAAGCGTTGGTTACACTATTCCACTGATCGCGGTAAACAGCCTGCACCCTTACATCACCTGTAAATATGCCAGCTAATGAAGGGTTGCGTAAAAGCGGCGCTTCAAAAAACTGGGAGAAATGAATATCCTGCGCTGAAGCATTTTGTGCAAAAGCCATTAATAACAATAGGCAGGTATATATTTTTAATTTATTTCTCATAGGCTTATTGAATTAGAGCAACGTTTCCGGAAAAACTAATTATTTCACCGTTCTCACAAAATATTTCAACCTGGTAAACATAAACATCGGGCTGTGCTTTATTTCCTTTGTATTTTCCATCCCAGCCAACAGAAGCAGTGTTGACAGGAAAATCTCTTTTTTCAAAAACAATTTCTCCCCAGCGGTTAAATATTCTTAATGATTTTACACGGTCTAATCCTTTACCTCTCGCATAAAAAATATCATTACTGCCATCGCCGTTGGGTGAAAATGTATTTGGCAGGAAAAGATCGGCACCTTCGCAGGTAACAATTACTTCAACAAAAGATGTGTTTTTACAACCATTACTATCCACAACGGTTACACCATACTTTGTATTGAATTTTGGTGTAGCAACAGGTTGCGGACAATTGGTACAATCTAAATTAGTTGGTGGGGCCCAGGAATACGATATTACATTGGAAGAGTAAGTAGCTGGAAAACTAACTGGCACACCTACTAATTTTGTAATGGTGGCAGGCATTGTAATAACAGGCAACGGGTTTACTAAAAGACTCTTTGTTACACTATCTGCACAACCGCTGCTATTGGTAGCAATAGTGGTCATTTTAAAAGTTCCCGCAGTATTATATTGCTGAATGGCTGGATTTTGGACCTGCGGCCGATTACCGTTAGGTAAACTCCAGGACCACCGCACATTAGAAGTATCTGGCCGATTAAAAATTCCCTGGTGAATAATTCTATCATTTACACAAATTACTGTATCCGTATTTACAGAAATCGATGGACTTTGAACAATTTTTATGGGACCTTTTCGCAAAGTGTCTGTACAGCCTCCCCTGGTGTTTACCACCAAAGAAACATTGTACAAGCCCGGGTTGAGATACTGATGAACAGGATTTTGAGTTGAGTAACGTGTGCCATCTCCAAAATCCCACTTATATTCTATAATTGGATCATTGAACGTAGTTGAATCCTTAACGCTCACTATACCACTGTCACAAAAGAAATTTTTATCCAATGCATAATTAGCTCTTACACCTTTTAAATTTATTACTTCAGATCCTGTGATAGCAACTACACATTTACCCGACGGTTCTCTTAAAATTACCTTTGGAGTAAAATCACCAAAGTCTTTGTAAATGTGATCCAGTTTATTAGCTGTTGTATCAATTACATTTCCATCTCCAAAATCCCAAATAAAGTTGGCCTTAAATTGAGAAAAAGCGTCGAGGCTGACAGTTAATGGTATGCAACCATTTAACGGTGAATAATTTATATTGCCATCATTGGGATTGAATACGCGTAAGGTATCGGAAAAAGTATCCTGGCATCCACCAGCACTTGTGACTGTTAGTTTAATTGGATAAACTCCTGTGGCTGTATAATAAAGAGCAGGGTTTTGTTGGACTGAAGTTCCAATTGAAAGATCCCAATTAGATG
>JALZIY010000251.1 GCA_030860085.1 Bacteroidota bacterium
ATGAGCCTTTTGCCGTGATCAATGCAGATGATTTTTATGGCAGTGATGGGTTTAAGAAAGCCTGTGATTTTTTAAACAATGATTGTAAAGAAGATGTGTATGCCATTGTAGGATATGAATTGTCAAAAACGCTTTCCGAAAATGGATCGGTGAGCAGGGGCGTTTGCGAAGTTGATGATGATAATAATCTTATAACCATTAATGAACGGATTAAAATATACAGGGAGAATAATAAAATGGTATATGAAGATGCTGATGGAAACAAGCACGAAATTCCGGAAAATGCCAAAGCCTCTATGAATTTCTGGTGTTTTCATCCAACTGTATTTTCATTTTTAGAAGAAGAATTTAAAAAGTTTTTAAATCAAAATATTAGTGATCCCAAGGCAGAGTTTTTAATTCCTCATACTGCTGATCAATTCATCAGGTCGAAAAAAAAGGTGATTAAAGTTTTGCCTACAAATGCAAAATGGTTTGGTGTTACTTATAAGGAAGATGCTCCTGTGGTTACAGAGAACATCAAACAATTAGTAGCAGATAAATTGTATCCCCCAAAGCTTTGGTAATTTCTCCGTACTCCAAATGTCGTAAGATGCAAAAGCTTAAATATGCACAAGATTTTCCTTTTTAGTGACTTTGAGTCTTAATGGCTAACTCGTCACTCTCTCAATAACTAACTCACTTTTATCATGTAAACAAAATCAGTGATCTTTTTTACCTGCTGTGTTTTATCGAGCCCTTTCAAGGAAGAAGTTCCAGGTATTTTTATGCGTTGATAAGAAGTGTCTTTTTGCAAGCTATTCAGAGCCTGGTAAATAAATTTTGATTGAGTGGCAAACACGACCCCTTCGGCAGAAGTTTGTTTTGCACTTAATACACCTACCACTTCACCATTGCGGTTTAAAACAGGCCCGCCACTATTACCCGGGTTGGCAGCAATAGCAATCTGGCAGGTAAGCGTATCGCCATTAAAGCCGGTTTTTGCAGCCAGGTAACCCTCACCATATACTATTTCATTGCGGGGAAAGCCAAGTGTATAAATAGGTTCTGCAATTTCAGCAGAAGTTTTTTTAATACTGTAAGGAATAGGCAAACTCGTTTTAAAAGTGGTGTCTGTAATTTTTAATATGGCTATATCTCTTGGAATATCAACAAATACCACCGTTACATTCAAATCTTTTCCATTGCTGTTTTGTACAACAATGTTTTTAGCATTTTGTATGATATGGGCATTGGTCACTACATATCCTTTTGGATCGAGAAGGAAACCAGTGCCGCCAGTTTTGTAAACGGGAATAACAGGTGTGCTGATATTTTTCTTGATTGTATTGATTTCTTTATTCTGCTGCTTATTCTGATTTTTTAAAACGTTGATCTCCCTGTTCAATTTAATGATATCATCATTGGGTTTAGCAGGCGAAAAAGACCACATCAATGCACTCATTGTTAGTGCGGTTATGCCGGCAATAGAAGCAGCAATGGCAGCGGTACGTTTATAACGGTTAAATAAATAAATAACTTTTGTCTTGCCTTGAAGCCCCGGCGATTTAATTAAGCCCTTTTCCGTTAATTCAATATGCACATTATTCAACCGGCTCTTAAACTTTTTTGTTTCATCAAAGCGGTTTAATTGCTGCATAAAAAAAGTATGCTCTACCACCAGTTGATCTATTTCAGGGTTTGATTTGCGAAGGCCTTCAAAATAAACCCGTTCGTCAGGTGTCATTTTGCCGTTAATGTATTGTTCAACTGCTTCTAATAATTTTACGTCATCCATTATATCGTTCCGGTTTTATATTGGGTAAAAAATAATTTTTTCAATCGTACAAGACATTTATACTTCTGCGTTTTAGCATTTTCTGCATTGGTATACCCAAATGCGGTGGCTATTTCCTGCATCGTTTTTTTATTTATATAAAATGCTTCCAGCAAAGTTTTACAAGGCTCTCCTAAATTACCCATTGCCTTTTCCATCGTAACAAATTCTGTGTTTCTTTTTTCCTGTTCTTCTATCTCTTCTTCTACCGCCACCACATCTTCCGGATGATCGCTGCTTAAATTGAACTTGTTTTGCTGCTGTAATTTTTTTAACCAAAGACGCCTGCTCACAGAATAGATGTACGTTTTGATCTGGCAGTTAAGTTCAAAAGTTCCTGATTTAACCTTTTGAAATAAAACAATCATAGCTTCCTGAAAAATATCTTTTGCATCGTCTGCCGTACCATTATTGTTAATGATAAGCGCCTGGATAACGTTATAGTTTTCTTTATAAATGGTTTCAATAGCCTTTCTATCATTTTGATATAAACCTTGAAGCAATGATTTTTCGTTGTTCCCTGCTTTCAATCTAATCTCTATTTAATACGCCTTTTTAAAAATAGTAACCCTAAATGAAGCCTGTTAAAATATTTTTTCTACTGCCAAAGGTTACCTTCTTCAAAAATGAGTATTAATCCTCAATAACCAAGTTAAAATCCTCAATGAAAAAAGTATTTATCATATTGATTGCCTGTGTTTCTTTATCAGCTTTATCAGCTTGTAATAATGACAGCTCCTCTACCACAGATGTAAAAGATTCAGTTATGGAAAAAATTGATTCTACCGGAGATGCAAGGGTAGATTCTGTTCAGGAAGCAACCGATAGTTTACAGAATAAAGTGAAATCAACGTTTGAAAAAACAGATTCAGCAAATAAAGCGTTAAGCGATTCAATGGCAAAAGCAAAGAAGAACTAATTGATGAGAAAATTATTAGGAATTTCAATCTTTTCATTGTTTCTAATTTCTTGCGATAGCAACAGCAGTACTTCCACTGAAAAAGAATTGGATTCCCTCGGAGGTAAAATTGAGAATAAGGTAGATAAGCTGGGAAATAAATTGATAATGAGTTAGACATCTTTAGCAAAAAAGTAGAAATACTGCCGGAAAAGTTTGGGATTCAACGAAAGCCGGTGCAAAAGAGTTAAAAAACACGATAGAAGATAGGCTGGAAAGAAACAAAGACAGCATCAGACGAAACGATTTTCTCAAATGATCTATTTATAAAAACCGCTCAAATTTTTTTAAAACAAAACATAAATAAACAAACATGAAAAAGTTCTTAGCAATTTTAGCTATTGCAGGCACATTAATAGCTTGTAATGACTCTGCTGATTCTACAGAGAATGCACAAGATTCTTTAGATTCAGTTGCGGCTGAAAAGAAAGATAGGATCGATTCCAGTGCAGATCGGAGAAAAGATGTGATAGATTCCACTACCGAAATGAAGAAAGAGGCGCTGGATAAGTTGGATTCTGCAAATAGAAAAATGGATACGACTGTTAATAAATAAGTCTTTAGTAAAATTTAAATATTAAACTTTAAAAGTTCATAAACAAATGAAAAAGTTTTTAGCCGTTTTAGCTATTGCCGGTACGTTAGTAGCCTGCAACAATGAGAGTGAAAGTACAACCACTTCAGACACAACTATCACTACCGATGAAAATACCACCGTATATCCAACTGATACATCTGGTAGTATGATGAACACTGATACATCTAATATGATGAGTACAGACACATCTCAAAGGGATTCAATCAGGAATTAATGTGAGCCTGACCAACTTGCCGTGCCGGTCATAGACAATAGTTGTTAAGTATTTTTATTCATATGGCAAGCAATCGTTAGAAAGCCGCCTTGTTCTCAAGGTGGCTTTAATATTTAAAAAATAGGTTAGACGCAGCCATCGCTATGTTAACTTTGCCAAAAAGATTTCATGAATTTGTTTGAAGCATTGGGTTTGAATGAAAAGTTGGTAAGGGCTGTGGGAGAACTTGGTTATACCGAACCCACTACAATACAGGAAAAAGCAATACCCGTTTTATTATCAGGCACTAAAGACCTCATTGGCCTGGCACAAACGGGCACAGGTAAAACGGCGGCATTTGGTTTGCCGCTTTTACAATTGATTGATGCTTCACAAAAGTATCCACAGGCATTGATCGTTTGCCCAACAAGAGAACTTTGCCTCCAAATTGAGAAAGAAATTATTCTTTTTAAAAAATATATACCCTCTGTTAATGCAGTGGCTGTTTACGGTGGGGCATCTATTTCCATGCAGATAAGAGATATTAAACGAGGCGTTCAGATTGTGGTAGCAACACCGGGCCGTTTAATAGATTTGATAGAAAGAAAAGCCATTGACCTTGGCCGCATTAAATATGTAGTGCTTGATGAAGCAGATGAAATGCTAAACATGGGTTTCCAGGATGATATTGAATTTATTCTGCAAAACACACTTGAGCGTGAAAGCACGTGGCTATTCAGTGCTACTATGCCATCTGCCATTCGAAATGTTAGCAAGCGCTACATGAAAACTCCCATGGAAATTACAGTGGGGAAATTAAATACAGCAAATAAAAACATTGATCATCAATACTGTGTTACGCCGGCCCACAGTCGTTATGAAACTTTAAAAAGACTGATAGATTTTAATCCGGGTATGTATGGCCTTATCTTCACCCGCACAAAAGCTGAAGCCCAGGAAATTTCAGAAAGACTTACGAGGGAAGAATATGATATAGATGCCATTCACGGTGATCTTACGCAGCAGCAACGCAACAAGGTAATGGACGATTTTCGCCAAAAAACCTTGCAGCTATTAATAGCAACAGATGTGGCAGCAAGGGGCATTGACGTGCAGGGCATAACCC
>JALZIY010000277.1 GCA_030860085.1 Bacteroidota bacterium
GTGTATATACTACTGCAGGCGACCTGGCAAAATTTGTTTCATTGCTTGTAACAAAAACATTACCTGTAAAACCTTTGTTGAAGGCAGAAGCTATTGAGCAAATGATAACGGCGGCAGAGGCTACAAAAGGATTTTACGGTTTGGGTGTGAAGTTGTTTCCTGTTTCAAAAAATGAGTTGCTTGTTTCTCACGATGGAGCCAATGAAGGTTGGCGTGCTAATTATTTAATACATCCACAAAAAGGTGACGGTGTGATATTATTGGCAAACAGCGATATGGGCGGAAGAATAGGAGCTCCCATTTTTTGTACTGTATTTTCTTTTACTAATGTAGATATGTCGCCGCTTTGTTCAACTATCAAATACTAACCATGGAAGAAAAAGATTTTATGAACCAAATGGAGAACCTGAAAAAGCCAGACGTGCAGGCTGCTGCTTCGCAACGCCAGATCCGGCTTGCTCTTTTAAATACAAAAAAATCGGCATGGTGGGGTTTATGGATATTGGTAATACCTATTTTCTTTTTTTGTTGTGTTGCCATTAAATACCTGTTTGGCTGGAACTGGGGGGTCTCAAACAATTTTATCGAATGGATAGCAA
This sequence comes from Bacteroidota bacterium, assembly GCA_030860085.1. Taxonomy (GTDB): domain Bacteria; phylum Bacteroidota; class Bacteroidia; order Chitinophagales; family Chitinophagaceae; genus Flavisolibacter. Next base: position 600 of record JALZIY010000277.1, read on the forward strand.
AATTAGATCAGCAAAAAAGTACAGGCTGGATCACCCCGGTTTTATTTGTATTGTTGCCGGGCATAAGCGCCATTGTCAATCTTTTGGCCGTCATGCATTTTACTTATGATAAGATGGTCAATCAATTAATAGTAACCATTAAACTCCGGTGGTTAAATATAATTCTTGCCTTGGTCAGCATGGCAGTTGTTGCGTTTGTTTTGTTCTATGCTATAACAGAAAATGCACATCACCGGGCCATTGAACAATATTTACAAAAGTGAGACGTGAGACGTCAAACGTCAAGAGCTGAAATCACTTTTTCACGTTTCACCGGAGCTAATATCTGGATAACATGGCCATCATTTATAAGTCATTCCACATCCATTATACTCCTGCCCTTTATAAATAACTCTAACTTTATTGGTGTAAATATTATCACTCATGCCATCATTGCAAAATTGATTGAAGATGGTTACCTGGAAAACTGCGGTGTCTTTAATTATTGAATAGGTAATACTTTTTGCATCTTTTGCCTGTTGTGCTCCTTTGAATGAAACAGGTTTGTCCCAATCTGCCAGTTTAAATTGAATAGATTTTTGCTCATCAATTTCAATATTCCAAAATGGCTCATTTCCTATGCCGAAAAATTCAATTCCTTCCTTTTTTTTATTTCGCCAAACATCATTCTGTAATACACTGCTAAGTTTTTGCATGATGATGGCATTATCGCTGGGCTCTAAATACACTAAAGTATCTCCACGCCATACATACCTCGCTTTTACCTTGTCATTTTTATAAGCCCATATTTTTCCTTCATTTGGGCGCCAAATGCCGGTTGTTCTTGAAATGGCGTCTTGCTTATCCCATCTTTTTTCTTCGATCTGGTAACTCAGATCTGGATTAAAAAAAATCGTATGTTCAATGGCTTTGCAATCGGCGCAAGGTAGCATCACCTGGTAGAAACCAAGTGGTAGTTTGGTGTTTTTTTGCAAGGTGTCTAACGTTACCGTAGTTGTGTCCTTTGCTCTATTTATTATGCTGGAATCTTTACTGGTGGCTGTAGTATTTGTTTCATTATTACAGGCTGCTAACGCAGATAAAAATAAAAGAGGCAGATATTTTTTTAAGCACATCATTATTAAAATTAAAATGATTATGTGAGTGAGGGCATAAAAAATCCCGCTCACAGCGGGACTATCTAAACATTATTTATTGATCAATCCAATACTTTCACTCCGCTGGCAACAAACTGAACTTCTTTTCCTGAACCTTTGATCTTTTTGATCTCTTCTTTTGATTTACCGGCATCTTTTGCATAATGCTTACGCTTCTCTTCTGATTCTTCTTTTATGCTTGCCGTTCCTTCAATTACAACGGTTTTACCTACTAAATTTTCAGGCATGAAAAAAGAATGGTCTTTAGATTTCACCATTAAGCTGCTTCCGTCAGCTTTTTCCAATTTTATCCAGCAACCCATCGCCTTACATACTTCTTTTACCTTACCTGTTATCTTTCCTTCAAACACATTGTTAGCCATTTTGCTTTGAATATCATTGGGGCTTATGGCTTCGCCGTTTTCAGAAATAGCAGTGCCGTAGATTACACCTTTTGCTGCAGGTTTTATTTCACTGGCTTCTTGCGCACTAACTGCTAAGGAAAAAAGAACTAAGCCTGAAAAGAAAATCTTTTTCATTTAAAATATTTTAATTGGTCCGCAAATATAATCACAGATAACTCCAATTGAAAGGTTTCTAAGATTTTAAGATGAATTTATGGGAGGAATAAATATGGTTGTATTACTTAATTATAACTTGATTGCCTTGATATAAAATGCAAAAGCATTATTATTCACCTTTATTTTGCTAAATTCATTAGCTTTACGCACTAATAATTTTCAGGGCTGGTGAGTCAACTAAAACCCTACATTTGAATCATCATTCCTAATTTCTTTCAAAAACAAAAACATGTCAAATACAGAAAAATTAAAAGCGCTGAAACTCACCATGGATAAGATTGACAAGGACTTTGGTAAGGGCAGTGTAATGATGATGAGTGATAAAGGAGAACAAACCCAGGAATTTATTTCAACAGGCTCTATAGGTTTGGATACTGCATTGGGAATTGGTGGTTTACCAAAGGGCAGGGTTGTAGAAGTGTATGGACCGGAAAGCTCCGGTAAAACAACCATCGCCACACATGTAATTGCAGAAGCCCAAAAGATGGGCGGTATGTGTGCTTTTATAGATGCAGAGCATGCTTTTGACAGCGCCTATGCTCAAAAATTGGGTGTTGATATTGATAACCTTTTAATCTCTCAGCCAGACTATGGCGAGCAAGCATTGGAGATTGCAGACCGGTTAATTTTATCAGGCGCATTAGATGTAGTGGTAATTGATTCTGTAGCGGCATTAGTACCAAAAAGTGAACTGGAAGGCGAGATGGGAGATAGTAAAATGGGCTTGCATGCACGTTTAATGTCACAGGCATTACGTAAGTTGACAGCAACCATCAGCAAAACCAATACTATCTGTATTTTCATCAACCAGTTGCGTGAAAAGATCGGGGTAATGTTTGGAAACCCTGAAGTTACAACCGGTGGTAATGCCTTAAAGTTTTATGCTTCTGTTCGCCTGGATATTCGCCGCATGTCGCAGATCAAAGATGGCGAAGAAGCAGTGGGCAACCGGGTAAAAGTAAAAGTGGTGAAGAACAAAGTAGCACCACCCTTCCGTACAGCAGAATTTGATATTATTTTTGGTGAAGGCATTTCAAAAATTGGTGAAATACTGGACATGGGAGTTGAAATGGGTATTGTAAACAAAAGTGGTAGTTGGTTCAGTTACGATACCAACAAATTAGGCCAGGGTAGAGACGCAGTTAAAACTTTACTTAGAGATAATCCTGAAATGGCTAATGAAATTGAAGGGAAGATAAGAGCTAAGATAAAAGAACTACAAGGAGTGTAGAAAATAGTTTTATAAAAAAACCCTGCTCAAAAAAGCGGGGTTTTTTAACTATTAAGAAAGAAAAAAGCCTGCAACAACAGGCTTTATCAAGGTTTTTCCAGGTCTCTTTTGGTTTTAAAAGGATTGATTATGTAGTTTTCAACTTGGTTTTTGTTTACTACTTAAAGCTATAGGAGCAAACACTTTGCCACAAGTATTATTTGAAATATATGTTAACAGATAGATTTTTAAAAGAATATTTAAGTGTTTCATTTCAATAGGGTTAATGATTATTTGATCTGTTTTAATTTTTGCAGCGATGCCATTTAAATTAGTTTCTCAATACAACCCGGCTGGTGATCAGCCAGCAGCTATACAGCAGTTGACAAAAGGGATTCTTGAAGGGGAGGCACACCAGGTATTATTAGGTGTAACCGGTTCCGGTAAAACTTTTACAATGGCTAATGCCATTCAGCATGTGCAAAAGCCAACACTTGTTTTAACGCACAATAAAACATTAGTTGCGCAACTATATGGCGAGTTTAAAGGCTTTTTCCCGGATAATGCAGTAGAATATTTTGTTTCCTATTACGATTATTACCAGCCAGAGGCATATATGCCCACGAGCGACACCTACATAGAGAAAGACCTGAATATTAATGAAGAATTGGATAAGTTGAGATTAAGGGCTACCAGCAGCTTACTATCTGGCCGCAGGGATATAATTGTTGTGGCATCTGTTAGCTGTATCTATGGTATGGGAAATCCTACGGATTATGAAAACGGTATTATTCGTATAGGAAAGGGTGAGCAAATATCAAGGCAGGGATTTTTGCACTCTCTTGTTAATTCTTTATATAACCGTACGACGGTAGAATTTACAAGAGGAACTTTTCGCGTAAAGGGCGATACAGTTGATATCAACCTTCCATACCTGGATCTAGGTTATCGCATCACTTTTTTTGGTGATGAAATTGAAGAGATTGAAAGCATTGATGTGCAAAACGGGAAAAGAATATTAAAGCTCGATAACGCAGCCATTTTTCCGGCAAACTTATATATAGCACCGAAAGATATTATGCAAACCGTTATGTATGAGATACAGGATGAGATGGCGGCACAGGTAGATTATTTTAAAAGTGGAGGAAAATTTATTGAAGCGCAACGACTAAAAGAAAGGGTTGAATATGACCTTGAAATGATCCGCGAATTGGGTTTTTGTAATGGTATAGAAAATTATTCAAGATTTTTTGATAGAAGAAAGCCAGGCACAAGGCCTTTCTGTTTGCTTGATTATTTCCCAAAAGATTTTATCTGTATGGTTGATGAAAGTCACCAAACCATTCCCCAGGTAAGTGGTATGTATGGTGGCGATCGCAGCCGTAAGTTAACCCTTGTTGATTATGGATTCCGGTTGCCTTCTGCGCTTGATAATCGGCCACTTAATTTTCATGAATTTGAAAACCTGATGAACCAGGTAATTTATGTTAGTGCTACGCCGGGTGATTATGAATTAGAAAAAACCGGTGGTTCCGTAATAGAGCAAGTAGTGCGGCCAACAGGTTTGCTGGAACCTCCCATTGAAGTGCGGCCGAGTGTTAACCAGATTGATGACCTGCTGGATGAAATAGATAAGAGGGTAAAAAAAGGAGACCGCGTACTGGTAACAACACTTACCAAACGCATGGCGGAAGAAATGGATAAATACCTGAAACGTATTGACATTAATTCAAAATATATACACAGTGAAGTGCATACGCTTGACCGGATTGAAATTTTAAGGGACCTGCGGTTAGGCAAAATAGATGTGTTAGTTGGTGTTAATTTATTGCGTGAAGGGCTGGACCTGCCGGAAGTTTCATTAGTCGCTATATTGGATGCCGATAAAGAAGGCTTCTTACGCAACGAACGTTCATTGACGCAAACGGCTGGCCGTACAGCCCGAAATGTAGATGGCCTGGTTATATTTTATGCCGATAAAATAACGGAAAGCATGGAGCGAACCATTGATGAAACAAATCGTCGCAGGGAAAAACAGGTAAAATATAATATTGAAAATAACATTATACCAACCACGGTTAATAAGTCCAAAGAACAGATCATGGCGCAAACTTCTGTTTTGGATATTAAAGGTTACGATCCCGATTCCCCTTATGCGGTAGATGAAATTGTTACATTAGCAGCAGAAGAAGAAGCAACTTATAGTACTATCCCCCAAATTGAAAAAGACATTTCTAAAACAAAAAAAGAAATGGAAAAAGCAGCAAGAGACCTTGACTTTATGGAAGCTGCGAGGCTTAGGGATAAAATGTTTAGTATGCAAAAAAACCTGGAGGGAATGAAGAAGTAATCATTACTTGTTTTGGAAATCCTATTAGGATATTAGTTAAAGTATTGTAATTCGTATATCTACGAACAAGGCAAGTGATTTTGCTCTATTTAATAAGATTAAACCATTACAGGTTGCTTTTTACCAAAGTGGTTTTTATTTTGGTTGCAGAAACCAGTAAATCCATAATTATGAAAACCCGCTTATCTAAAGTGTTGAATTTTTTTGCATTCAACTTTTTATTTTTCGCCTTGTATCTCAATTTTGTACACAAAGGCAGCAATGCACTTCCTGCCACACAGCCCCTTCAGACAAATACAAGTATTAAAGCAACTGTATTAGTGGAACACCCTGAGCAATATTTACAAAAAGCGGCACCAAAACATGAATCTGCTAAGCAATCAACTGAAGAAGACGATAACGCGGAAGCCTTAAAATTATATTTCAATTAAGTAAAAATCTTCACCCATAACTATCGCAAGTGGCCCCGCTTTGACGGGGCTTTTGCTTTTAT
>JALZIY010000425.1 GCA_030860085.1 Bacteroidota bacterium
GACCATCAACAAGAAAACTGAATTTTATTTTCTTATAAGAAAATTCGTTTTGTATGCCACCTTTCCAATCTGCAAAAGCATTACCAATGTATTGTATATCGGTAGGCCGTGCAGGAAGTCCGGCCGATGTATAAACAATTTGTCCATCGGGCGAACGCACAAAACCAAATCCATAAATATCGCCGGTGGTGCCGCCAACTCTTGCTTGCAGGGTAGCATTGCCACCGTAGCCAATATCCTGTTTTCCAGCGCTTTCAAATTCTTTTGCTAATTCCAACACCTCGTTGTCATTTTTAGCCCAGTTGATAGTAGTGTTCCAGGTAAAATTTTTATTGAAAATATTTTTTGAATTGATAATTACTTCAACGCCCCGGTTTCTTATTTTGCCGGAATTCAATACGGCAAATGAATAACCTGTTGTAGGATCTAATGGAACCTTTACAATTTGATTGCGTGTTGTATTATTATAAACAGTTACATCAAAACCCAAACGGTTTTTAAAAAATCTCATATCTAATCCTCCTTCATAGTTGGTAGAAATTTCAGGAGTTAGGTTAGCATTAAATAATATTGGATCTATGGAACCGGAACTGGCAAATTCACTGGCGCCATAATATCTTTTGGTTAAATAAGGATCTGTATCATTCCCAGCCGAAGCCGCTGATAATCTTAATTTGGCGAAGGATATCTGTGAAGGCAACCTGAAAATATCGCTCAAAATAAAGCTGGCATTTACAGATGGGTAAAAGAAAGACGATCTATTAGCAGGTACCAAGGTACTAGACCAATCGTTTCTTGCCGTTACGTCAATAAAGTACTTGTTCTTATAACCAAATGCAGCTAATCCATACAAGCTATTCACATTATAGTTTCTATCGGCGAGTTTTACCTGTGCGCTGGCGAGTCCATTATTAAGTTTATATACCCCCGGAATCACGAGTCCATCTATATAGCTGTCCACACGGTTATATCTATGTACCATTTTATTGCCCCCTACAGAAGCCGAAAGGGAAATATCATTGCTTATTTTATCACGATAACTGAATAAAAAATCATTATTCACTTCAAAGTCCGTTATCGCTTGTTCTTTATAGTAACCTCGCAAAAAATTAGCTGTGCTAAAAGGCCGGCGTTGCTTTCTGTCTTCATTCAGCATATTGACGCCAGACCGTAACATGATGTCAAACTTCTTTGAAATATCGTAAGTAGCAGCAATGCTGCCTACTACATTATTACTGCTAATAGCATTTGTCATTTCGTGAGCAATCAAAAAAGGGTTATCTATGAAACCACTAAAAGGATGTACCTGGTCTATTTGATCCAAACCAATTTTCCACCTGTCTTTATACCAATTCAGATCCACGTTCGGATTTTGAAAGATCATGAAATAAGCAATCGATTGATTGTTGTAACCCGTTGCAGGAAGGTTATCGCTTTTCTTATTGGTATAAGTTATTTTGGTATTGATCTTTAATTTGTCAGAGATTTTATAATTAACACCAGTTTGGGCTGTTATTCTCTCAAAGCCGGTATTAGGCATTATCCATTCATTTTTGGAATGAGTAACAGAAAGGCGGACAGTTCCTTTATCATTTCCTCCGTCAAGAGAAACACTGTTTGTAATAGTGGAACCCGTTCTCCAAAATCCTTTAATATTATCTTTATAAGGTTGCCATAAAGTACGCTCGGCGCCTCTTGCCTGGGTTACCGGGTCATATTGATAATACATTTGTCCATTGAACCTTGGACCATAAGCGCTACTGGTACCGCTTGTACTTGCGCCATCTGCTGTAGCGCCATAAGAATAATATTTTTCACCGGCAGTATTAAATGCTTTACCAGTTCCCTGGCCATATTCGTATTGATAATCCGGCCAGTGTAGTACTGTATTAAAGCTGATATTGGAATTTAAGGTAACTCCAATTCCACTTTGTTTTTTTGTACCTGATTTTGTAGTAATTAAAATGGCACCATTACCTGCACGACTGCCATATAAAGCTGTAGCACCCGGGCCTTTTAATACTGTAACGCTTTCAATATCATCTGGATTTATATCATTAATATTATTTCCAAAGTCAACTGGCACATCATTTCCAGAGCCTGCCTGGTAAGCGTTATCTACTCCGGAAGAAGTCATGTTCCTGTTATTCATTGGCACACCATCAACCACAATCAAGGCGTTATTGTTATTTGGATTTAAAGAAATATCACCGCGGAGTGTAACTCTAGTAGAACTTAAGGGCCCCGACCCTGCAGATATCAATTGAAGTCCCGCCACTTTGCCGGAAAGAGCACTTGACCAGTTGTTAGATCTTGCATCATTCAATTCCTCTCCACCAATTTGTTGCGCAGAATAACCCAAAGCTTTTTCCGCTCTTCTAATTCCTAATGCTGTTACTACTACGCCTTCAAGTTCCGCTGTTACGCTTGTAAGATCAAAGTTGACAACCGTTCTACTACCTACGCGGCTTTCTGATGTGACAAATCCTACAATTGAAGCCACAATCGTTTGGTTGTCGGAAGCATTAATAGAAAAATTTCCCTTTTGGTCAGTAGTGGTGCCTATGGTTGTACCTTTTACCTGGATGCTGACTGCTATCAAAGGCGATCCATCTTCGCTACTTTTTACAGTACCTGTAATGGTTTTCTGTTGTGCTGATACTGATGTTGTTGCAAGAACAAGAAACAAACTCCATATTAAGGAACCTCTTTTTATCAATTTTCTTGCAGCAGTTGTGAACGTCTTCATACGTAAATATTTGTATGGTTTATAAAATGGTTTAGAACAGTTTTTTTATTCCTGGTAAATGACACAAAAAAATAAATAGAATGCAAGCGCCTATAAATAATTTACCAGATATAACGGCATATTCGTGAGTGAAATAAGTCCAGCCTGTTTGATCAATGCTAAGCTCCTTCGTGCCGTCTAACACTTTATAGCGCACCAAATATATAATTGCATGAGCGAAAGCTATGTGCCACAAAACTTTGTTAACCAAAACGTAACTCACCCCCACAGAGCAATCTGCGTGACCCTTGTCTGCTTTGCCAGAGAGGGGTGCCGTGCAAAGCATGGCGGGGTGAGTTGTTTTTAAAGAGTTTACAAATTCCATAATATCGACTTGCTTATTTTCAGTTTTCTTTTAAAATATATTGATTGGCCAGTCTTGTATATTCTTCCACTTGCTCTTTTACCCATTGTTCATTTTTTTTTAGTCCTGTAGCCATTATTTTTGCTACTACCGGAGCTATGCGAATACTTTCCTGTGCGTTCAGCAAAAGAGCACGGGTTCTTCGTGACAGAACATCTTCCACCGTTCGGGCCATTTCGTGTTCCACCGCCCAATACACCTGCATTTCATGAATTTTCAAACTATCGCTGATCCATTCGTTTGCAGTCCCATTCATTCGTTCTCTAATTCTTAATGTATCACTTCCATAGAAGTATAGTGGATCGTTCCAGTTTACTCCATCTGCATAACCATAAATATGCAGTGCTGCAGTAGTTGTTTTTTTGTGTGACCAATTGAATTCTTTTTCTATGCGGTTTATCATATCCTCGCCCATTTTGCGGTAAGTCGTCCACTTCCCACCTAATATGGTAAAGAGTTTCGATCCCGAAACAATAATCTTATGGCTGCGTGAAATTTCTTTTGTTTTTTGTTCTCCGTTTTGCGGGGCAGCAAGTGGCCTTAGCCCTGCAAACACACTGAGCACATCGCTGCGTTTGGGTTTTTCGGTAAAGTATTTGGAGGCAGTCTCCAAAATGAAGGATATCTCTTTTTCTAATGCCTGCGGTTCCAGCGAAGCCTCATCAACCGGGGTGTCGGTAGTGCCAATCACAACTTTATTATGCCAGGGCACAGCAAACAATACCCGCCCATCGCTGGTTTCGGGTATCATCAACGCATGATCGGATGGATAGAATTTTTTGTCTAACACAACGTGTACGCCCTGGCTTACGCAAATGGTTTTTTTACCGGAGGGATTATCCATTTGCAAAATAGCATCTACAAATACACCCGTAGCATTTACCACTGCTTTCGCCTTGATCTTGTATTTTTTCCCGGACTCTGCATCTTCAATAAAAGCTCCGTTTATTTTTTGATCCTCATCTTTTAATAAACCAGTAACCTTCATATAATTAATAGCACATCCTCCATTTTCAATAATGGTTTGCACAAGGTTAATTGCCAGGCGTGAATCATCAAACTGCCCATCATGATACAATACCCCGCCCAATAAACCATCGGGATTAATGCCGGGGACACTTTGCATTGTTTTTTTGCGGGAGATGAATACAGAAGAGCCAAGGGTAAACTTTCCGGATATCCAGTCGTACAACTTTAATCCCATTGTATATTTCAACATATTCCAATAATTATAAATGGGAATTATAAATGTTTGATTTTTTACCAGGTGAGGTGCATTACGGCATAATAATCCTCTTTCTACACTGGCCTCTCGTACCAATCCAATATCGCCTTGCGCAAGGTAACGGACGCCGCCATGCACTAACTTGGTACTTCTGCTGGATGTTCCTTTTGCAAAATCCGATTGTTCAATCAACAAGGTTTTATAATCCCGGGCCACGGCATCTAAAGCCACACCTAAACCGGTGGCTCCACCACCAACTACCAATACATCCCACAACTGCTCTTCTTTAATTTGCTGAAGCAATCCCTCTCTCGTTACAATTTGTTTATTTGGTAACAATTGGTTCATTAAGTTTAGAATGCTTTTCTTATTTGCGTTAATTTCAAAAATAACAAACAAAACGAAAGGAAACATAATTTTATTTTAAAATATTAATATCGGAAAGTCTTTTAAAAATGTTTTATTCCTCAATAAATTTCCAAATAGATCTATTTACATCAAGTATTCGCCATGTATAGTTTGTAATTCCGGAACATATATCTTTGGAAGCGAAAGTCTAACCGCTTATTTTACAATGAGTAATCTTACTGAACGGCATCAGCATATTTTGAACAAGCTTAAAAGGGAAGGGAATGTAAAAGTTTTGGGCCTTTGTAAAGACCTAAAAGTTTCATCTGTAACAATACGAAAGGACCTGAAATTGCTTGAAGATAAGGAATTGCTTTTTCGTACACATGGTGGAGGTACAATAAGCAATCCATACACCGTAGACCGCTCGGTTAATGAAAAAGAAAAGATCAAATCGGTGGAAAAAGCAAGTATTGGCAGCGCTGCCGCCCGTTTAATTCATTCAAATGATTGTATTCTGATTGCCTCAGGCACTACAGTCTTATCCCTTGCCAAAAATATTCGTCCGCAAGGAAGCCTCACTGTAATTACCGCAGCACTCAACGTCGCCACTGAGTTAATACATCACCCTCAAATTGAAGTGATCCAACTCGGTGGAATATTAAGAAAAAGTTCTTCTTCGGTTACCGGCATCTATGCTGAAAAAATATTAGAAGACTTTTCGTGCACCAAACTTTTTTTAGGGGTGGATGGCATTGATGTGGAATTTGGATTAACTACAACGAATATGATGGAAGCCCAACTGAACCGGAAAATGATTGAAGCAACACAAAAAACAATTGTATTGGCCGATTCAAGCAAATTTGGCAAAAGAGGTTTCGGTAAAATCTGCGGGCTTGAAGATATTGAACAAGTGATCACCGATAGCGGTATATCAGATCATATGGCAAAAACTCTGATGGGAATAGGGATAGAGGTTACAATAGTATGAGAAATGTGTGTAGGTTTTAATAGCCTTTGAGCCGATGAAAAAAACAAGTGACATAAGCCCGCTTGTTATACAATCGAGAAGATGTTACAATCTTTGAAACTGTTTATCAGGAATTTGAAAGCATTTACAGCCTCTAAGCCAATATGAGCTTATACTTATGCATTAGTGCTAAAGATTCAACATTGCATTATAGCAAAAACACTAAAACAATTCGGTTCAGTCTACAAAGCGAGCTACAATTGTTTATTAAAAAGCCTTCGGTTTACCTAGTAAATAATGTTGCATCCATTCCAGATTTGTCTGGGCCACTTTTACGACCATCTTTGGTTCCGTAATTCCGTGGGGTTGTCTTGGAAGTACTAAAAAACGGACAGGCACTTCTCTTCTTTTTAAGGCATTATAAAACATCACTCCCTGGCTGAAAGGCACACGTATGTCTGCATCACCATGTTGAAGAAGTACAGGTGTGGTTACATTTTGCACATAGCGTAAAGGAGAATGGGCATTGTACACATCCCAATCTTCCCACGGTTGCTTTTTCATATAAGAAGGCAAAAAACCTGCAATATCATCTGTCATATTTTGCGCGGCGAGGTCTACTACAGGTGCACCAATGCTGGCAGCCTTAAACCTGTTTGTGTGTCCAACTATCCAGCTGCTCATAAATCCGCCGTAGCTCCATCCCATTACACCCAATTTACTAGAATCAATCCAACCTTTTGAAA
>JALZIY010000426.1 GCA_030860085.1 Bacteroidota bacterium
ATTTTATGAAAAGGCAATTGATTAAAATATAATTGTTTCACCAGTCCCAACTGTTGATCCGGTCTTATTTTTAAAGAATTATCAAGCCAGAAAGTATCAACTACTTTTATTTTTTTAGTGCCATCAAAAAGAGTATCCAAGAAATTTTGCATGGTGTCCTTACCTATGCGGCGGGCCAGTTCCTGGTACCAGGAAGGACATGATACGCGAAAGGCATCATACATAGACATATCACGGTTACATTCCTGCCTGCCACGGTCAATTCCATCCCATTTTATAATCATACTATCATTTACAATCTTACCTGTTTGTAAACCAATCAATGAATTGAGTATCTTAAAAGTGGAAGCAGGCAAATAAGCACTGTCACGGTAACGAGCCAGGTTATACACTGTAAATTTGCCGGTGCCATTATCCAGGAGGGCAAAACACCCTTCTACTTTAAATTCTCTAAAATGTTTTGCTAAGGATTCATCAACAGTTACATTATTAGGTGTGCAAGAAAATAAGCACACAGAGAATGAAAAAGATAAAAGATATTTCACCAATTTTATGATTTTCGCAAGGGTGGTTTTTGATATTTAAAAGCTTTTTGCTTCATATGCACGAAAAAAAGTTACTGACTGTGTTACAACAGCATCAGCAGGTCGGCCATTTTCAATAGCAGGTTTCCATTTTGGCATTCTTTTTAAAACTCTTAATACCTCTGTATCAAAAGAAGTACCTGCAGATTCTTTGATTTGAATATTATTTACATCGCCGTCGGCACTAACTAAAAATTGAACCACGACTGTTTTGCTCCCGCCTGCTTCTAACTCGGGAGGTCGTTTTAAATTTCTGTTTAAAAATTTTATCCATACAGAATAGCCTCCTGGAAACCCTGGTGCTCTTGCTGGAATCTGCTCTTTTACTAAAGCCTCTGTACTGGCAGGCTGAACTTCAGCCTGGTTAGTTTTCGCTGCAACAATTGAAGTAGTATCGCCCATAATAATTAATTGTTCTCGGTTGCTTACTACAATCTGTAGTTTCTCCTTGTCCAATTCTACTTTTCCTGTGATGCGTGCATCCTTACCTTGATAAAAATTTTCTGGCTCGAAGCCAAAGTTTTTTCTATCAGCGCCCCGGATTACAACTGTAAGCAATTGTTTGGGCAATGCGCTTCCAACATTCAATATTGTAATATCACTTTTACCGCCAGGCAAATATTTTCCACTACTTATCCTGCCAACAAATGTTACACTATCACCAATATATTTTGCAATATCTTTTATATCAATAGACTGTATAGTATGAAGTGCTTCTCCTATTTTAAATTCCTCGATAAAAAGGGCACTAAGTTTTTTAACCTTATCATAATTTTCCTTTGGAATATATATGTCTTCAAACTCGTTTGCATGATACTTTCTTAATGCCTGCATATTATATCGGCTCATTTTCTCTAAATCCTCTAAAGTCAACACATATTCATGTTTATAAGTATTTGGTGTCTTGCTAACATCATAGGTTTGTAAACCTTTCGATTTTATATTAATAGTGCTGTCATTGTCTAAAAGAAGAATCAGCAGATCATCTTCGCCTATTACATTGGCACCTAACCCAGCACCATTAAGCTGCAGGTAGAGTGAAGAATTAATCGCACCAAAGGAAATTGCCAGTTTAATTTTAGGATCCGTTTTTATTGTTAATGGAAAAGATTCAATTTTTCTTTTCTTCAAAAACTTATCATATTCATTAACTTTTATTTTTTGTGAAAATGAAATAAGGGGCAAAAAAAACAGAAAAACAATAACACACTTCATATAGAGTCCATAAGGATTAAGTTCATAATAGTATCCTGAAATTTAAGGATCAATTATAATATTTCTAATAAAACAATAATGAAAAATAAAATTCAGAAACTGACATTAAATTATACCCTTCAAATGCATAAATATTTAATGATTTGAATGTTTTACAAAATTCGGGCATTTAGTTTTAATGAAGAGAGGATCATTTTAACAGATCTTCTTACACTTTAGTTAGAAATAAGTTGAAAGTTTAAAATACAGCTTATCAATTGACGTTGAATTTCCTTAATACCATGGAATTAAAGTTTTCAGTTCTGTTTTATCAATTGCCTTATACATTAAAGTCAGCTCATATCCATTTTTTACCTGAGAAGCAGTTTTAAGTGAAGAAATAGTATAATCAAAAGATAACCCAACCTGAAAACCGTTGTAATAATATCCTATATAAGGAATTAATGCATCTTTTAATCTGTACCACATACCAAAATTTACTTCATTTTTAATGTCTTGCTCACCCAGTTGAATTCCATAAGCACCACCAACTGTAGTTTCATTTGCCTTAGACTGACCCATATTAGTTAAAGAAATATATGCTTTTCCATAATCTCCTACATACAGTTGTGCGCCTGCCTGTATTACATAACGCGTAGGCATTTTGAATTCATCAGGAAGTATATTCTCTTTATGCTTAAGAATATTGTAAGCAGATATGCCGGCAAAAAAAGACTTATCTTCTAGCATGATGTTATAAATTATTCCTGCATTCACATCAAAATACTGCTTATTGGCATGATCTAAGGCTTCCCCTATAGGCAAAGAAGGATCATATCCTCCAACTCCAAATTGATTTCCAAAAGAAAGTTTATTATAATCAAATGTTCTTTGATGATAAGTACCCTGAAGACCGACTCCCAGGCTATACTCACCATTTTCGTCCAACCCGACATTATAAGCTGTACTTATGCCAATTGAATTGGTTTGTAATGCACCGTTTAATGATTGATCATTCATAACATACATCCCAAGACCCGCTTTGTGACCTTCAGATAAATTCTTTCTGAACAAACTAAAATCGGCTGATAAATATCCGGTAAAATAAGGATTCCCCCCAACCATACCCTGGGATCTAAAATTGCCCGATATCCTATATGGCCCGTCAATAAAACCCGTATTCGCAGGATTAGTAAGAAGAGGTGTAGAAAAAAATTGAGAAAAATGATATGATTGTGCTTGCAGCACAGACGATATTATTATAAACAAGTTGAGTACGATAATATATTTTTTCATTTTTTAATTTTTTATCTTATTAGAACGCTCCGCCCGCTTTGTTTAATAACTTTACCCTCAATATCAATGCAGGCTAAAATCCATGTATAAGTCTCGACAGGTTGTTGTATTCCTTTTAAATTTCCATCCCATCCTTTTCCTATGGCATTAGTTTGAAAAACTAATTGGCCCCAACGGTTATACACTTTAAAATATGTAAGTTCACGAATATTTAATAAGTATGGTTGCAGGTAATCATTTTTGTTATTATTGTTTGGCGTGAAGGCTGTTGGAACAAAAACTTTTGGTTCTAAAATAGGAATGCAGGCGATCTGTTTGATCGTAACATTTGCATCGATACTACAGCCAGCCGCATCTTTCACCGTTACTTTATGGCTGCCTGCTGAAACACCAGGGAAGATATTGATACCAACCGCTGTGGCACCGT
The DNA here is from genome assembly GCA_030860085.1 of Bacteroidota bacterium. Classification (GTDB taxonomy): domain Bacteria; phylum Bacteroidota; class Bacteroidia; order Chitinophagales; family Chitinophagaceae; genus Flavisolibacter. The sequence continues at coordinate 3,502 of JALZIY010000426.1, forward strand.
CAAGACTATAGTTATAGGGTGCCGTGCCGCCGGTTACATTGATGGTGATGGTGCCCGTGCTCTGCCCACAGGTAATGTCCGCTGCAGCAGCAGTCGCAGAAAGAGTTGCTGATACGGCATCAACCTTAAGGCTTAACGGTGCAGAAACACAACCTGTACCCGTTTTTACTGTTACATTATAAGTATTAGGGACAAGACCTGTAAAAATACCGGTGGTGTTTGTATAATCTGTTCCATTGATGCTATAAGTGATACCTGTAGCGGGTGCAGGTGAAGCGACCGTGATCGTTCCGGTGGCAACAGCGCAACCAGGCTGCTGCGTAACACTTGCTGTTGGCGCTGCCGGTGCTGATGGTACCGTATTGACCGTAAGGCTTAATGGTGCTGAGACGCAGCCTCCACTATTTTTCACTGTTACATTATAAGTGTTTGGTACAAGGCCACTAAAGACACCGGTGGTATTTGTATAGTCTGTTCCATTGATTGAATAACTAATGCCTGTAGCGGGTGCAGGTGAACTGACCGTGATTGTTCCCGTGGAAACAGCGCAACCAGGCTGCTGCGTAACACTTGCTGTTGGCGCTGCC
>JALZIY010000428.1 GCA_030860085.1 Bacteroidota bacterium
TTCAGGCGGTCAGCGGCAGCGCATTGTTATAGCAAGGGCATTGGCATTAAATCCAAATTTATTGGTTTGCGATGAATCGGTTTCCGCACTGGATGTAAGTGTGCAGGCACAAGTGCTCAACCTTCTAAATGATCTAAAAAAAGATTTGGGATTAACCATGCTATTTATTTCTCACGATCTTTCCGTTGTTCGCTACATGAGCGACAGGATAATGGTGATGCAGGAAGGAAGAATTATTGAAAGCGGCAATGCCGAAGCAGTATACCGGCATCCGGAATCGGAATACACCCGGCAATTGCTGGCAGCCATTCCCAAAGCAGTTGTTTAATTGAATTGTTGTAAAGAATTAAGCTTCTGCCAATCATCTGCAATAATTCGCATAAATTTTGTTTTATAGTTTCCAGGCTTTTTGTAAAGCCTTATACAAACAGTTTATATCGCTTTAATAAATACCATTGCAGTTTTAAATGGCAAGCAACAATTAGGATAAACTACAATGGTATTAAGTTTAAATTTTAAAATACCAAAGGATCATTAAAAGCACAAGTAAAAAGATAATGGTATCATACAAATCTTTCCCATAATCCCTTCCAATGCTTTTTTGTTTCATAATTGTACGTCTTTGTTTCATAGCTGGTAAATTTTAGCGTTAAAGGAATACGCATAGAGTATTGGATGCTATGATTTTTCAGGATGGAAATAGTTTGGAAAAAAATTTTTTTTAAAACGAAAATGATTCGATTTTTTAAATCTACTCTGGAGTTTTTCGGTAGTAAGAGGATAATTATTGGTGTAAACCTAATCAGTAGTTTCATCATTTACAATAGGAAATTTACGATTGTGAGATAGTTAATGGTAAAAAAGATTTAATTGTGGAAAACTAATCATTGAATTTTTCTAATAATGCCTGATTTCAAATCTGTTACCTTACATGAAGGCATCCGTACAGCGATCAATAGGATTACAAAAGATAAATTAAGACATCGTAACCTCAGGAAAAATTCTGGCTTTGCAGTTCCATTAAGGCTTTCATGCTGACCAAAAAATCTAAATTCTAAGCGCTAAATTCCAATTCTTACCTTACCTTCGCAGACTTCAAAAAGCTAAGTGACCATTCCCCGGTACCGTAAGACCGCGGTTTTGGATACTAAACAACAACCCGCATCTTCTGCTTTGGTTTGTGTCATAAAGCTCATATAAAAACAGTAATAGTCCATGAAGCTTTCACAATTCAAATTCGATCTTCCTTTAAATCTTATTGCCCAGAATCCAGCTAAACGCCGCGAAGATGCCCGCATGATGGTGGTACACCGCAAAACAGGCCAGATTGAAAACAAACATTTTCGCGATATACTTGATTATTTTGATGATAAGGATGTTTTTGTTGTCAATAACACTAAAGTTTTTCCCGCAAGAATGTACGGACGAAAAGAAAAAACAGGTGCTAAAATTGAAGTATTCCTCTTACGCGAATTAAATAAAGAACATCGACTATGGGATGTAATAGTTGACCCGGCACGTAAAATACGCGTAGGTAATAAACTATATTTTGGAGATGAAGAAGACCTTGTCGCTGAAGTAATTGATAATACTACCAGCAGAGGACGGACGATTAAGTTTTTGTTAGAGGGGACGGATGATGAGTTTAAATTGATTTTAGAAAAACACGGTGAAACACCATTGCCAAAATATATTAAGCGTAAACCTGATGATGAAGACCGTGAACGTTACCAAACCGTTTATGCTAAACATGAAGGCGCCGTAGCAGCACCAACAGCGGGTTTACATTTTAGCCGTGAATTGATAAAGCGTTGCGAAATAAAAGGAATTCGTTTTGCAGAAGTAACCCTGCATACCGGGCTAGGTACTTTTCGCCCTATTGAAGTAGAAGACCTTAGCAAGCATAAGATGGATGCTGAATATTATCGCATAGAAGAAGCCTATTGCAAAATTGTAAACAAAGCAAAGGAAACAAATCATCGCATTTGTTCTATTGGCACCACTACGATGAGGGGTTTAGAATCATCTTTTACAGCACAAGGATTATTAAAACCGTCTGAAGGCTGGACAAATACTTTCATCCATCCTCCCTATAATTTTAATATTGCGGATGCATTGGTTACTAATTTCCATTTGCCAAAAACAAGTTTGTTGATCATGACATGTGCATTTGCCGGTTACGATCTTACCATGGAGGCATATAAAAAAGCAATCAAGGATAAGTATCGCTTTTTTAGTTATGGTGATTCGTTGTTGGTTATATAACGGCCTCCCCAAACCCCGCCCAAGGAGGGGCTTAGCATCAGCACAGACCCACATTTCAACTTCAAGTCTTCAACCTTTTTAAAAATTGAAAGTTTTTGCTGCTTAATGAATAGTTATATACGCAAGGGCTGTGAGTAGAGAAGTCCTCCTTCCGGGAGCCCGCCCGGATGACACGGTCGGACGGGAATTAGGTGGGCCATAACCCAAAAACACCACTATTTAACTGCTGCAATACCTGTACTTTTTGATGTGATGGTACCAGCAACGAAATATTATGCGCACTGCCTCCGTAGGAAACCATTCGCACATTAATGTTACTTAGGCTATTAAAAATTTTTTTTAAAGTATCAGCATCCGACGTTATTTCATTGCCTACAATTGAAATAATAGCCTGCTCTCTGTCAACATCAACAATACCAAAAACCTCAAGCTCTTTAATTATTTTGTCTAAAGCCATTTCATTATCTATTGTAACGGAAACAGCTACTTCAGAAGTCGTGATCATATCGATGGGTGTCCGGTATTTTTCAAAAACTTCAAAGATTTTTCGTAAAAATCCATAAGCAAGCAACATGCGGCTGCTTTTTATTTTGATGGCCGTTATCCCATCTTTTGCTGCAACAGCCTTCACTCCTTTTGAAGAAATATCTTCTGAAATAAGTGTGCCCTTGGCTTGCGGCTCCATGGTATTTAATATCCTGACAGGAATATTATATTGTTGCGCAGGCCAAATAGAAGCCGGGTGCAAAATTTTAGCGCCGAAATACGCCAGCTCCGCGGCTTCATCAAAACTTAATTGCTCAACTGGCAAGGTATGGTTAACTACTCTTGGGTCATTGTTGTGCATGCCACTAATATCAGTCCATATCTCGCAGCTTGATGCTTCTAATGCAGCAGCAATTAATGAGGCGCTATAATCACTTCCGCCACGTTTCAGGTTGTCTACCTCACCTTTTGCGTTGCGGCAAATAAAACCTTGTGTGATGAATAGTTTTTCCTGTCCATATTGCTGCAGTATTTGCAACAGCCTTACTTTTATATTTCCAATCTGCGGTTCGTCATCAACATCAATGATCATGAATTCTATAGCAGGAAGCACTACATGCTGAACACCCTGCTCTGTTAGATAAGCACTAAATAATTTGGTGGAGAGTAATTCCCCCTGCGCCAATATATCTTTATTTAATGCTTCGCTGTAAGATATTTTTAAAATGATATTCAGGAATTCGAAATGTTCTTTTAAAACTTCCTGTGCTGCATTTTTAGAAGCTGAAGTCTTCACTAATTCACAGATGAATTGTTGATAGCTATTTTCGAGTGCATTTATTTTCTGTTGTGCTCCCGTTTTGTCACCGCGGCTTAAGTGTAAAGAAATATCTATAAGAGCATTAGTTGTTCCTGATACTGCACTCAATACGACAATCTTTTCCTCTTTATCTGCTGTAATTAAATTAGCAACATGGTGCATCCGTTGTGGCTGTCCAACGCTCGTGCCTCCGAATTTCATTATTTTCATACGTAACCCCATCTCCGCCATTTGGCGGATGCCTGAGTGTCGCAAATATATGCGAGAAATATGTGTGAGTTTGAAAACTTAAACTTTGCGCAATCGGCTTTGGGCTACAAGTCGTGAGCGTAGTACTATGGACTATCGACCATGAACTCCACCTGAAGTTTTTCAGATAAAGAAAGCAGGTCAGCTACCACAACATCTAATAAAGGAATACCATTCTTTTTTCTTTGTTCTTCGCTTTCTCTTTCTGGGTCGCCGGGTATTAAAACTTTATCATGGCCCGGCACTGTTTTGGAAGATCGAAACCGGGTAATCCATTGATCCATTTGTAATTTAAACTCTGCTGCAGGTCGAAAAGCATCTATTCTCATAGCGCCAAAAAAATGCCCAAGACCTTTACCTGGCATGTTCTCAGGCATAGGCACATA
>JALZIY010000361.1 GCA_030860085.1 Bacteroidota bacterium
GAACAAGTAAAAGCAATAAAGCACTTATTGTTTTTCTTTTGTTTTTATCCATCTTTTCTTTAGGAGGTTTTTTATACCTGTACTGGCAACAGGAAAAATCACCCCCCGTTGTTTCAATACTAAATACAGAAAAAAATTTGGGGGAAACGACGCTTCAAAAAGCGATTAATTATGTTAGCTCAGACACCCTTTATTTAAGTGATTCTGTTTTTGGAAAATCAATTGCATTAACGGATACGATTTGGATCAACAGGGATTCGCTTTATATAAAAGGTTTTGGAAATACAATTCTCAGAGATAGCGCATTTGCATCCTCAGGGCCTGCATTTGTTATCTCACAGCAGTCCAGGCATATCATTTTAGACAATATAAACTTTCAAAATTTTAATATCGCTATTCTTGTTTCAAATGATGCGTTGCAACTTTCAAATGTTCAATTTAAAAACTGTAATGTTTCTGTAGGCTATCATTATCCATCGCCCGATTCAACACTAACAAACGACTCGTTAAATAATAATACTAACAGATAGGTATGGCAGCCACGCAAACAAAAGGAAGAAATCTTGAGCGCTTTTTTCTATTGATGATCTGTATTGTATTAGGGCTATTATTTTTTAGTCTTTTCAATGTTTTGAAAAGAGATTTCAAAGATGTGTATCAACGTTTAGGTGATGGAACAATGGTAAACCTCAATGATAACAATACAGATCAACGGATAAGGGATTTACTCGAGAAGAGTTTTTATTTTGAAGACCCCAGGGATATTCAGTTAATCTATACCATTGTTGCACAAAACGCATCAAATAATGATGAAGCCATTGACAACATAGGCGAATTAAATAAAGTCAAATACAATGTAAATGCAGATGAGGCCTTTGCGAAAGGAGGCGAGTCATACAAAAAAAGAGTGCAACTGTCGCGATCCTTATTAGGTTTTACCGGTGCAGATTCCGTGAGATTTTTACAGGAAAAAGCGGCCCCACCACCACTGCCAGCAACAAATAATATTAAGCTGGGAAGTCATAGCATTACTGGAAATATTTATACAAACGGTGAAGCGCCGGTTGCTGGTGTATTAGTGAGGTTGCAAATGATCTTGCCACAGGATAGTGTATACAGCGAAAACGTTTCAGAAATAAATAGCGAGCAAACACAATCAGGCCCAGGCATTGAAAAAAGATATGCAATTGATTCAGCCAGCCAAAGGCAACTGATTTCTCTAACCGCCTATGCACGTACGGATGGAAAAGGGAGTTTTGAATTTACCGAACTTCCGAATGACAAGGCGTTTGAAGTACTTCCGCTTCAGCCAGGATACCAATTTGGTGCATCAAAAGGAATACAGGAACTGAATGAAGATATTTCATTTACTTTTTTTCAAACCCCCCACACCATTAAATTGCTTTCAAGCCGTGATTACAACAATCTAAAAAAAGAGCGATCATTAATTGTTCGTACACCTGAAGAAGCAACTAAATGGTATGGGATTATTGTAGGTGCATTTTTCTTTGGTTTTATATTGCTGCATATTTTCTTAAGCGTTCGTTTTCCGCAGGCAGACCAGGTAATTGTTCCGGTTATCATGTTATTGACTGGGTTATCATTAATCACTTTATTAAGCCTGCAGGATCCCTTGCGTGACCGGTTTCTTGCAAAAAGTACTTTATGGTATTTTATCATAGGATTTGGAGGTTTGTTATTCATTCTTCTTTTTAATCTTCGTCGTTTTACCGCAGATTCAGGTTTATATCGCCTGTTTATTTTTAAAGGAAGAAGCGGAGCAAAAGGCCTGCAATGGGCAATCTTAGCTATTTTATTATTATTCCTTACAATTATTCTAGGAACCGGCCCGGAAGGCAGTGGGGTAAAAGTTAACCTCTTTGGTTTTCAGCCAAGTGAGGTGGTAAAATTCCTGATCATTATTTTTTTAGCAGGTTTTTTTGCTATTAATGAAAAATTCATTTCCGAATATGCCACCATGCAAAAGCGATGGTCTTTCTTTTCTTTTGCATTGATCGCTATTCTTGTTTCCATTCTTTTGTTTT
>JALZIY010000452.1 GCA_030860085.1 Bacteroidota bacterium
GGTGGCTCTTTTTATTGTTTTGGTTTCATTCTGAACATAACTCACTTCTACCTTGATGGGAATACCGCCAATAGGTGTGCTGCCTAGTTTTATTCCTTCACAGCCATAAGGTTTTTCGTAAACATGATGTGCGTCAATAATGGCTGATTTTCCTGAACCCATTTTAAAATTTGCTTTTGCTTTGCCGGCAGCATCTGTTGTTACTGTTGACGGCGTTACCGTACCGCCGGTAGTACCGGCGGAAAAAGGCATGCCGTTTAGTGTTGCTTTTGTAAAAACAATTTCCCTGTTGGCTAAAGGTTCGCCATCACAATCTTTCATTGTGATTTCAATTTCTGTTTGCTCAGCCGCCACTAAATTTCTCTTTTTTGGTTTGATAGTGATGGCATCTTCCAGGCCTCCATCCAGCGCCGCTTTTTTATTTTCCTGACGTTCCTTTAATTCAAACTGTTTTATCTTATCAGATAATGGAGATAATTGCGCCGCTGCCTGCTGCCCGATATTTATTGAATTTTCACCCGATGCAGAAAGTTGAAAAGGTACATCGGCAGCAGCCACGGTTTTGCGGCTGCAGGCAGTTTGAATTTCCAGGTGCATCACATACGCATCCCCCGATTTTTTTACATATCCCGTAGTGATATAGTTACCAAACCTTGACACATCACCGGTGGGGGCCAAGTTGGTGTAAGTTTCACCAACACTTATTTGCTGACTTTCCTCAACAAGGGGTGTCACTTCAACCCCCTCCTTTGTTTCAAAAGATTCACTGCTAATCCTTGCATCTGATGGCTGCGTAAAACGAATACAATCTTTATTGTTTTGAAAAAGTGCAGCCTGTGCATGTTTATTCAGCCAGAATAATTGCAGCCATTCATTCCAGCCTTGCGTTTTTTCTTCTTTTAACTGAGGTTGTGGCACCTGCACATCTAAATCATAGTTGGCTAAAGAAGGTGTTTGTTTGCAACTGCCGCATTGCTGGGCAAAACACACTCCACTGTAGATTAAAAAAGCAGCAGCTACAAATATATTTTTCATAATTATTATTTTGTCAATAGAGCAATAGCATTCATCATCACCTGCATTATCATCATGCCCGATTCTGATCCATTTTTTTTATGTTCCACTACAGGGGCTATCTCAGCCATATCAAATTTTTCTTCGGCTATCTTTTGAGGTTCCAGTTTTATTACCTCTACCAGCATTTTATTTTTTTTATTCTTATCATATTCCACCTCAAATTTTAAAACTGCTTTTTCCATCTCAAAATAAAGCGGGTGAATATGATTGATGGCAGGATTTAATTCGTCTGTGTACCAGGCAGTGACTTTAAGGGGCAACATATTTATTATATAATTGCTAACCCCTGCGCCGCGGGAGGTGCCGCCAAATGTGTAGATAACTTTTTTGCAGGTGTAACCGGCGATGACGGCTGTTTCAGTTGTTTTTTGAATGTTGTATTGCGCTGCATCCACCTGGTATTTTTGCCATACCTCTTTTGTATCCTGCGTAAGAAAATTAACAGTTCCCTGGTTGGTTTTATCGCGGCCAGAAAGAACCAGTTTTCCTGAATTGTCAGCCTTATTGAATAACATTTCCTGGTGATAGCCTAGTGCATCTGTTTTAATTAATGCTTTTGAAGGGGTGAAATACATTTTTGAATAAGCCGGCATCACTATGATACCTGATACAAAAAAAGCATCCTTTATTTCCTGCTCATTCTCTCCTTTTATTGATCGCTGATGTTTTTTTAAAGCCTGTATTACATGATATTGATCTAAAAAATCACCACTTTCAAAATCAAGCGATTTAAGTGAATCGTTTAAAGGATGTCCGGGGAACGAGCTTCTGCTGACAATAATTCCTTCTGAAAAAGTTTTTTGTAAAGGCTTGTTGTTTGTTTGTTGTGCATGGACAATAGGGAGACTAAAGAGCAGGAAAACTGATAGCGGGCAAATTATTTTATTTACACAAGCGGGTACTATTTTCATAAAAATGCTTTTATTCTAACGAATTAAAAACGGTAACCAACAAAAAATTGCAGCACCGCATTTCTCCCTTTTACATCTTCGGGTGTAAATGGAAATGGGGAGGGAATACCGGTGGGAGGTTTCTGTTCGTAGATGGAGCCGAAACTCATATTGTAGCGGCTGCCCAATATAAACCCCTTAACAGGATAGAGCTCAAATCCAAAAGCAGCTCCATAATCCAGGCGATTGAAATGTTCTGTTACATCTTCTTTTTCTTCTGATGAATTTTGTGTCTCTGCAGATGACTTTAATAAATAACCCATTTGTCCTCCGACTTGCAGTTGAAAAAACTTGCTGATAGAAATTGTGGTGAGTTGAGGCAGGTAAATATAATCTGTCTGTACTTCTTGCTTAGTATCATTATCATCATACGAAAACCCCTGGCGTGAAAAAACCAGTTCGGTGCGAAAGCCCAAAATACCTTTTGAAGATGGAGAAAAAAAACCACCCACCATAAACCCGCTTTTATTATCAAACTTTATATCTGCGGATGTGCCGGCGAGCTTGTTGATATTATACCCAACTTTTAAACCTGCCTTTGACTTAAATTCTTTTTTAGGTTTTTGTGGTTCGTTTTCCTGGGCAAAACAAATGTTGCAAACAAAGAACAACGAAAGAATGAGCACAATTGATTTGTTCATTTTAGTTTATTTGAATAAATTGTTAGTAGGGAGCATTTCAAGGAATTGATTTCCTTTTTTTGAATTCATTTTATTGTCATTAAAATGCTGAATAAATACGTACAGTACTAATCTCTGCACTTTTCCCTTCACCTTTTCCAAGAAATCCAAGATTAAGTGATTGGGGATTATCGTTTTTATAATTAATTATATATTCCCATTTATACGGGCTATTCGGATCAGTAATTTTCTTTGGTTTTACCGGATAATATTTAGGATCATCTTTCATAATTCCAATGCTACCACCCATAGGCATTTTACCACTTTTATCTTCCGGAAATTCAAGACTACCGGTAAAATAAACAAGCTCATTATTTTTAAATTTCATTGATATCATTGGGGTTTCGGGTGCATCAGATTCAATATTTTCATATATAATTTCCTGCGACACAAGGTGTACGGGCTTATCCCAGGCTCGTGATTCAGAACTACCGGAATAGTAAAAGTGTACTATGCCCGCCTTTGATTTTTTTTCGTGGTTAACTCCATAGCCTTTCGCATGATAGAGTAGAGGAGCGATTTCGATTTTTTCTTTTGGTTGAACAAGTGGCTCAATTTCAACTTCTTCAACCAGCGGCTCAATTTCAACTTTGTCATCCCCGGTACTTGCATCACTCAATAAACTAATTTGGATATCCGCATTTTGTCCAGGAGGTGGATAATAATAAGCGGTTAGGGTGTACTCCACTTTCCAGGTTTTGCCAAAATTTCCTGTAATAGAGGCAATGGGTGAAATAATATCCACTCCTCCACCCTCACTTCCGGTAAGGCTATAATCCAATTCTACTTTATATGCTTGCAAAGCATCAATCTTCACACTACCAATAAA
>JALZIY010000468.1 GCA_030860085.1 Bacteroidota bacterium
GCGCATAAGGTAAGGAACCACATCTTTAATAGGTCCGAACGGCAGGTATTTACTTACACTGCAACCAGCTTTGGCCAGGTTATAAGTGATATTATCACTCATACCCAACAATTGGCTAAAATGAACATGTGGGTGCGATAAAGGCAACCCTTTTTCCTGCAATAATTGTGTAGCTAACAGGTTACTGTACTCATTGTGTGTGGCAACAATTAAACCTATTTTGTCCAAATGAGCAATACAAAATTTCACTGCTTCATTGTAATCATTATCGCTTGCTTCTTTATCGGGTTGAATAGGCGATGTATATTCTTTAGCCAATGCTCTTCTTCTTTCTTTTTCCATGTAGGCGCCGCGAACCAGCTTGACCCCTAATAAAAAATTTCTTTCTTCTGCGGCTTTATGTGATAGTCTCAAAAACTTCAGCCTGTCGTGACGATAAAGTTGTACTGTATTATAAAGCACCAGTTGCCCGCGGTTGAATTCATCCATCATCACCATCGTCAACGCATCTACCGGGTCTTGAATCCACGTTTCTTCTGCATCAACTAAAAATCCAATTTTTGCCTGTTTCGCCGCCACGCAAATCTTTTTCATCCGTTCAAATACACGTTGCCACTCGTTCATTTCATTGTCGCTCAATTGTTGCAATGCTGTATTATAACATTTGATCAATGAAGTTTCTTTCGCACTATGCATGAGTGCATCTAATTTTTCAAGTAAAGAAAACCTGGCGAAGCCGGTTACTTTTACACTCATAAAAGGAATATTATTTTGCGTGGCAGCAAAATTGATCACTCCGATAAATTCTTCACAGGCATGATCAAAAGAATTTTCTCCTTCTTTACCTTCTACGCCATAATCCAATATTACCTGGACATTATATTCACTCAGTTTTTGTACTGTGGGAATTGTTTGCTCCAAAGTTTCTCCACCTACAAATTGTTTAAAAATGGTTTTGCGGATAAGACCGTCAACAGGTAACCCTGCTTTTATTGACCAGGGCGCTAACCTGCTACCCAATTGAACCAGCCAGGGCATGCCCATGATAGAAAAAAGCCTGTACGCCTGTTTCAATCCACTATTCGTTCTATGAGCAAAGGCTACTTCTGTATCATCAAATGAAATAGAATTATTCATGGGTTACAAATGTATAGCTAAGAGATTAAAGAGAAAAAGAGTCAAGGTATGGAATGAGTAAAGGCTATCAATTGAAATTGAAAAATCGCATTATCAATTTTCTTTTTTAACCTCTTAGCTTTGCGCAAATTTTATTATGCAGATAAAACAGCCATCAGATTCTTTTGTAATAATGACCGAGATCGTTCTTCCCAATGACACGAATGTTTTTGGAAGCCTGATGGGCGGACGATTAATGTACTGGATGGATATTGCCGCTGCAATTTCTGCACAAAAACATTGCAATGCTCCTGTGGTTACTGCATCCGTAGATAATATATCATTCGAAAGTTCTATTAAATTAGGTAATACAGTTCATATTGAAGCAAAGGTCACCCGTAGTTTTAATAGCTCTATGGAAATTCATTTAAATGTTTGGGGGGAAGATCATACAATACAATACAGGTACAAAAGCAATGAGGCATATTATACTTTTGTGGCACTTGATCCTAATCGTAAACCACGACCAGTTCCGCAATTGATACCGGAAACTGAAGAGGAAACAAAACTATTTGATGGCGCACTGCGCCGGAGACAATTGCGATTGATCTTAGGAGGTAAAATGAAACCCGATGATGCTGCAGAATTAAAGGCCCTGTTTATTAAAGATTAATTTCTTTGAACATTTATGTTAACTCTAAATGTTGATTGTTGAATTAATTTTATAACCAGCAGAAATTTTCATGGCCTCGTTTGGGCACTCTTCAACGTTTTATTCATCATTCAACATTAAGCATTCCGCATTCAACCAGATTATGAAAATCGCAACATGGAACTGCAACATGGCTTACAGGAAAAAGGCAGGTTTTATATTAGCGCATACGCCAGATATTGTTATTATTCCTGAATGTGAATGCCCCGAAAAATTAAAATTTAACGCTGATACGATCCTTCCAAATGATATTTTTTGGAAGGGATCCCATCAACATAAAAGGCTTGGTATTTTTTCTTATGGTAATTATAGATTTAAACTTTTAGATAACTATAATCCAGAACTAAAAACGATTTTACCACTTGCAGTTACCGGAGGAAAATTTGATTTTACGCTTTTTGCCATTTGGGCTAACAATCCGCAGGACAAAAATTACGAATACGTAGGACAGGTTTGGAAAGCCCTTCAACATTATGACACGCTGCTAAAAAAAGAGAGAACAATTCTTATAGGTGATTTTAACAGCAACTCCATTTGGGATAAACCAAAACGTGAGGGAAATCATTCTACTGTGGTAAAGCACCTTGAACAAAAAGGAATTTATAGTACCTATCACAAACATTATAATCAAATACAAGGCAAGGAAGAACATTCAACTTTGTTTATGTACCGCCACCAAAACAAACCGTATCATATTGACTATTGCTTTGCTTCTATTGATCTAATTGATAAATTAAAAAATGTTGAAATCGGGTCTTATGAAGAATGGACAAAATACAGCGATCATAAACCTGTTATTGTTACGTTTGATGTATAAATAACATGAAGCAAACGTAAGTCATTCCTATTTTTACATTTAGTGAGCGATGTAATTGTTCTTTACAATTAAAAATATTCATCAATTGCTCTTTTGAGTTATATTAAGCGGATAAGAAATCTTGTTCATAAAAAAAATCCCAACATGAATTTCTTTGAGTATAATAATTTGAAATATGTGTTAAGGATTTCAGCACTACTACTTATCTGGACTTTATTCATTGGGTGCAATCCATACAAACCTATTATAGTTCGCTTAAAACCAAAAGAAGGAATTGAACAGCAAATAGGTCTGGCACATTATTTTTCAAAGAACATAGAGCCAGACAGCTTGCATATAGAGTTGGCACAGAAATTAAAACTTAGCACCTTCATTATCTCTTTTTTCGATTATAATCCACGACACCAGGAAGAAGTTAAACCTACTCACGAATACACTTCAAAAACCTTATTCCTTACCGGTTTACGAAACGACAGCATTTTTATTATAGCTGATGAAAATACCAATAATCGTTTTGATGATGATAAAATAATAACTATTAATAAGGATATATTAGCATCACAATCCACAAGCAATATAGGCAACCTACCATTGGTTCACATCCGTAACTTACATGCGATAGATAATGGTCAGCGCTACAGTTTTTCTAAAAAATTTTTTCTTTTGCCGAATATTATTACAACCGGCAGGTTAAACCTGACGCTCATATCCAATGAATATTTAAAGGGCCGGTTTCGATATAGGGGAAAAAGAAATTATATACATGCAAGACAACCATCCTCAGGTCATTTTATCATTGATCCCAAATGGGCTCAGTTACGTATAGATGAAAAGAAAGATATTTCAAATGTGAAGTACAACGTAAAGGGTTTCTTTCATCTTTATGATACCGTTAAAATGGGAAAAAATGTTTTTGTTGTTCAGAAGGTCAGTACTTTTTTAGATACTGTTGTTTTAAAACCGCTTCCTCAGCGTTCTTCTGTTTCAGGAAAACTCAATAAAAATTGAATGAATTTTTATATAATAAAAAACAAGGGGCTTCGTGTCATTAATCAGGTATTAAATCTATCGGGACTGTAAATTCAAATACGTGCCTATTAGCCCTTGCGAAGCGGGCATCTAACAAATAGCTGTAGCGTACGCCAATGGTTATTGGTAACTGGTTCCACCATTTTGTATCAAACAATAATTCCGTCCCTACACTTCGCAGGTTGTTTTTCTGTGTTCTATTTTTTGAATAAACC
>JALZIY010000054.1 GCA_030860085.1 Bacteroidota bacterium
GTTATCAATGGGGCTGCTGCATCTGCCATTTACGGCTCAAGAGCCTCGAATGGCGTTGTTCAAATTTTTACGAAACGGGGTAAAAGTGGTAAGCCCATGGTTAGTTTTACAACAAGCGTTCAGCATAATTCTCTGCGTAATAGAATTGAGATGAATGATATTCCTTTAAGGTTTGGTATTCCCGGTGATGCACGACTATCTCTTGCAAATGACAGGCTTACAACCATTGCAAATTTGCGACCTGCTGCAAGCCAGGCAGCAACGCCGGGTACTGGTCCGGCAGCTTTAGGCGGCAGGTTAGATCAAGTCACCTATCCTGTAACTCGATACGATTACCAGGATGACATTTTTGAAAGTTCTTATGGTACAGACAATCATTTATCGGTAACGGGAGGAAATGATAATGCCAATTATTATTTGTCAGGTTCTTATTTAAAAAATAATGGCATTATAAGAGAAACAAACTTTCAACGTTACGGATTAAGAGCAAGAACTGATCTTACATTGAACCGTTGGGCAAAGGTTTCAGGTGGTGTATTGTTTACTAATTCACGTTCTAAGGACATGCCGAATGGAAACAACTTTTTTTCACCCATTAGTACAATAATTATTATTGATAATGTTTGGAATATAAATGAAAGAGATGCGCTTGGGAGATTAAGACATGTAGAGCAACAGCGCCTGAATCCACTTACCATAATAGAAAGTTATGACATCAGGCAGGAAATTAATAGAACCCTCTCGGATGTAAAATTAAACCTCACTCCTGTCTCAGGATTAAATATTGATTTAACGACAGGATTTGATACGTATGGACAACAGGGATTTGAATTTCATGGCAGGGCGCCTTATGGACCGGTTGCTGCCACATTTTTTCCTGATGGTTATGTAGCCAATGCAAAATTCAATTATTACCAGTGGACAGGCGATGCCGTGGGTTCTTATAAATTCGACCTTGCAAGAGACCTCCAATCCACTACATCTGCAGGCTATTCAGCGCAATACATTAAAACAGCTTATAGCGCCCAGGAAGGAAGAGACCTGATTCCATTGGTAGGAAACATATCTGCTGCGCAGAACCTTTTTACTGCACCTGTGGATAACAGGACTCAACAATCCATATTCGGATTTTTTTTTCAGCAAACATTTGGATATAAAAATAAATTATTCTTAACCGGAGCCGGACGCGTTGATGGTTCTTCTGCATTTGGTAAAGATGCACAAAATAACTTTTATCCAAAAGCAAGCATCAGTTATAACATTTCCGACGAAGATTTTTGGAGAGACAACCAGATTGGAAATTTATTTAATACCCTAAAATTAAGGGCATCATATGGCAAAGCAGGTAATCTCACAGGTATTGGTCCTAATGATAGATTTATTACTTACCTGCCCATAACTTATACCGGCGGGGCTTTTGCGCCGCGTAATCAAATAGGAAATGTAGGAATCAAGCCAGAAATTAAAACAGAATGGGAAGCGGGGGCTGATATGCAATTTTTAAAAGGACGTTTAGGTCTTCAGTTCACTGTTTATGACCAAAGAATAAAAGACCTTATTATCCCTTTTAATTTAGCACCATCTTCTGGTTCATCTTCGTTGCTCGATAATGTAGGAAGAATGACCAATAAGGGATTTGAATTATTACTGACAGGAACCCCTGTAAAAACTTCAGATTTTAATTGGAATGCCTCATTGCTTTTTAATCAGAATAAAAATAAGATCACTGAAATTTATAAAAACGCAACTTATGTTGGCCTTGATGCAGGCAGTACACAAGGTATTTTATTAGGTCAGCCGGTAGGTGTTTATTATGTAAATTATTATGCGAAAGACGCACAAGGCAATCTTTTATTGAAAAATGTGAATGGTTTTATGCTGCCGCAAGTTGAAAGAGGTGTTGTTGGGCAAGATGCAAAAGGAAATGTTATTGAAACACCACAACGTGATGCAGCCGGACAACCTTTAGGCACTCCTTTGCGTAAAGTGCTTGGCGATCCAAATCCGGATTACACCGCTACGTTGTCAAACGAATTAAACTATAAAAATTTTGGATTACGTTTTCAAATAGACAGGGTATCTGGTTTTGAAGTTTATAATTGGGATTATATTACAAGAAACAATGTTGGCACAGGTCCATTGGCAGAAAAAGAATTAAGAGGCGAACTGCCAAGAGGTTGGACTGCAGCCGTTGGCGGTTTTATTGGCCCGCGAATACAGGAAGATCATGTACAGGATGGAACGTTCACAAAAATCAGGGAAGTGGCATTAAGCTATTCTTTAAATAAAGTAAAGTTTGCTCAAAACGTAAAAATATCTTTAGTGGGACGCAACCTGTTTTCTTTTGATGACTACCAGGGGTTTGACCCTGAAATCAGTTCCGCAGGACAGTCTATTGTACGCGGAGATGATTTTGGTGCATTTCCTATTCCAAGAACTATACAATTATCTATTATCACAAATTTTAAATAAGCGCTATGAAAAAAATATTTTATCTGATTCTGGGCCTAATTGTTTTTGCAGGCACCGGTTGCAAAAAAGATTATACAAATGTCAATGCACCAACAGAAGATTTAGTTTTTAATTCTGGTGATGGCATGACAAGAGTGATTGTTGGATTAAAGCAACGTTATGCAGTTAATGGAATTGGCGTGGCTTCTATATACGGTGCCATTTCTGCAAGTGGGCTTAGCGCAAAAGAAGTAACCGTTTTAAATGCCGGTAATGCTGACCTTGCTCAGCTTGAAATTGGGGGAACAAATGTTGCTCCCAATAACGGAGTAGTTGGCCTTTTATGGGCAAATACAAATATTATAAGCAGTGAGGCACAAAAATTAATAGATAATTCTGATAAAATTGGAGATGTAAATCTTAAAAATTCAATTAAAATTTATGGCCATTTGTATAAGGCTTTGGCATTAGGTACGCTATCTGCATTTTTTGAAAAACTTCCAATAACAACAGGTGAGAATGCGCAATTTAATACAAGAGCGGAAGCCTTAGCAAGGGCAGTTCAGTTATTAGATGAAGCTTCCACATTATTGGCAGCAACAACGGTTCCAGCAACTTTTAATGCTGCAATAGGGACTGAAATAGACATCAAAAACACTTTACTTGCTTTGTCGGCCCGCTATAATAATATGCTGGGCAACAACGATGCTGCTATTGCAAAAGCTGCAGCAGTTGATCTTACAAAAAAATCTGTTTTCTTTTATAATCTCACTAATCCTAATCCCGTATTCCGCTCCGCGTTAACAACCAATAATACCTATGGCATTAAAACCAATTTTGGTTTAACTGGCACACTTGCACCCGATCCTGCTGATAAAAGAATTGCATTTCATTTGACAAAAAATCCTAATAGTGGTACAGATGCCAATGGTTCTGGATTTTTTAAAAATGATTTAACTACAATTCCCATCTACCTGCCCGGAGAAATGCTATTGATCCAGGCAGAAGCCTATGCCAGAAAGGGAGGTGCTGCTGATTTAGTTAATGCAAAACTTTTTTTAGATAGAGTATTAACTAAAACAGCAGCTCAGGATGTATTTGGTATTGGCGCTGAGCTTCCCCCCTATGCTGGTCTTTTAACCCAGGCTGCGTTGCTGGAAGAAATCTATAAAAACCGTGCTATTGAATTATATTTAAGCGGTTTGAAATTGGAAGATAGCCGTCGTTTTGGACGCCCAGGACCGGGTACACCTAATGCTGATCGAACAAGGAATTTTTATCCTTATCCCCAGCAAGAAAGAGATGGTAATCCAAACACACCCGCAGACCCGGCTATTTAATTAAATTTTGAAGGTTGCCCAACGGCAACCTTTTTTATTAAGGATTAAAAAAGTTATGTAGAAACGATCTTTCATTTAGGTTGTTTGATAATTCATACAAAAGATAATTAGTATTTTAGTCTATCAATTTCACAAAAAACTGTTTATGAAAAAACTACTCTTGCAGGGCAAGCATCGACATATCTTGTCAGCTACAGTTCTTCAATTATTTGTATTATTTGCGGGAGCACAAGTCCGCATCAGTGGCAAAGTAACTAATGCTGAAGGAACAGGTATTCCTGGCATTTCTATATCTGTAAAAAATACAAACCTTGGCACAGCTACAGACGCTTCAGGTAATTATGATTTTTCCGCAAACATAAAACCAGGAGATTATACACTAGAGTTTACAGGAGTCGGATTTAAAAACACCGAGCAACGATTACGTATTACCAACGAAAACGCTTATAGTATAAACACTTCATTAAGTAATGATGCATTAGGATTGGATGAAGTGGTGGTAACAGGAACAGTTGGGGCAACAAATAAAAGAAAATTGGGAAATACAATTGCAACTGTTTCAGCCAGGGATATTCAATATAGTGCTGCTACAGGAGTTGATGGCGCCTTACAAGGAAAAGTTTCCGGTGCGCAGATCACTCAAAATTCCGGCAATCCTGCAGGAGGTATTACTGTACGTTTAAGAGGGCCCAGTACTATTGTAGGATCATCAGATCCATTATATATTGTTGACGGAGTTATCATTAACAATGATTCACGCCAGCTATTAGACCTTGGTGGTTATGCTCAAAACAGGTTGGTAGATTTAAACCCAGCCGATATTGAAAGAATAGAAGTAATTAAAGGTGCAGCAGCAGCGGCTATCTATGGTTCAAGAGCCAATAATGGTGTAGTGCAGATATTTACAAAAAAAGGGAGAGAGGGAAAACCAAACATTACATTTTCTACACAGTTAAAGGTTAGCCAGCTAAGAAAAAAATTGGAATTTAATCAGCATCCGTTCCGGTTTAATAATACAGTCGTAACAGACCAAAGTAAAACACCTGTAGAAAGATATGATTACCAGGATATGATTTTTCACAATGCAATAGGAACAGAAAATTTTGTCTCTGCATCTGGTGGTTCGTCAACAACTAAATATTATATATCAGGTTCAAATTTGTATAACCAGGGAATAATCAGGGGAACTAATTTTAATAGAAATGGCATAAGGATAAATTTATCTCAAAAATTAAATAGCAAAACAACTGTATCTGCCGGGGCTAATTATATTTATAGCAGCAGTAAAGAAATACCAAATGGAGGTATTCTTGAAGCGTATGGTGCGTTAACCGGATTTATTTTTACTAATAATTATGTAAATCCAGAAAAGGATCCTGCAACAGGAATTTATCCTTCCACTGCACCTATTAGCATTTTAAGAAGAACCAATCCGCTTGAGGCAATTGATAGATTTGATTTCAGGCAAACCACCAACAGGTTTGTCACCAATGCACAATTAAATATAAAACCTGTCCAGGGTTTAAATATTGATTATGTTGTAGGCATTGATAATTACACACAAACTGCTACAGGATACATACCTCCAAGAAATACCACTCCTTCTTATGACGGTGGTTTTGCAAGAAGGGCCGATGCTACAGTTTTTCAAATCAATAACGACCTGAACAT
>JALZIY010000081.1 GCA_030860085.1 Bacteroidota bacterium
TTTATAACGCTTATTGATTGTAATTCCATTCCATCCAAATAATTTTAAATTTTAGATATTGATGTGAGTGTGGCTGAGGCGTGATTAATTTTTATTTGATAATGCAATGGTTTTTGAAACTGTCACAATCCTTTTACAATTGTAGCTTTCATAACCCTGAACGATTACAGTAATTGTAGTCGAATTTTGAAGATATTGAATATGAAGATTGTGTTTAAGACTAACCGTTGGTTAACTCTTGCTTCCCAAAAAATCTCCTGTGCGGCTATAAGCAAGGACTCATTGGTATTTTCTTGCATAAACTGGCGAGTTCCCTGCTAAGCTAAAAAAAGTGGCAGAGGCATTGGCGTAAGGCGTGCTTGATTGGTGAACAATTTTCCAAATTTCTCCATAACTTTCTTTACATGCTTCATTATTCTTTTTTAACTGGTTTTTATTCCTATGCTTTTAATATTTCTATATTGGGATACCTCGTTTACAAAAGAAACTTTTATTCCATCGTAAAATTACTTGCATCAGTTCGTAAACCTACGTACCTCGGAATATTTTAAAGTCGCGTGAGCAATTCCCGTTGAATTTATTATACGTACTTCCTATTTTTACTAAAGTTTAATATCCTAAAACGCAAAACAAATCTTTATGAGCATTTGTTAGAAGAGTGCTCAGGTATAGTATTAAAAAAAACAGCCTCCACTCATTAGGATGTTTACGATATCTTTACCGTAAAATTACTATTTTAGTAGCGTACATCTACCCTTTTTTCCCACGTAGCAATACGAGTTTTAAGCCTGTAATGCTTTATAGGACTGCGTTATCGTAAAAAAAATTTATTTGTGCATTTAATAGCACTTGAAATGGTATGTAAACCATTGAACATTTACAATTCAAACCGTTTAAAACATAACTGACATGTCAACAAAAAAAGTATTTAGAGCTCGTCCTCCCGTAGAAGTAGAAGATACCAACAATAATTGGTGGGAGTTCTAATTAGAAATTAGAAAAAAGATAAAAGGTTTTCTATATTTGAGTCAATGACTAAAATTATAGGTGACCTTTTTTACTTCTTAGTCTATATCACTGATATATTATTAATTGTTTTATACTTTATTTTTTTTAAGCATACTAAAACAGTTAAACCGCTAGTTGTAATTATTATCTATTGCGTAATAGACCTTATTATAAATTATTTTGTTGAAGTTTTCCCTTTCAGAGTAATGTTTTTTCTTTACTCTTTTTTTACACTTGCCGAATACATTTTATTCACTACATTTTTTTGGTTAAATATCAAATCTAAAAGTTTTAGAAATGTTGTTATACTTACTGCTGTTTTATTTACAATCTTTCTTTTAATTTATTATAATGTAACCACAACTCAAGTTTTAGATTCCATTCCCATTGGTATAGAAACAATTTTAATTCTCATTTACTCATTTTATTATCTCTACGAACAAATGAATGATACTAATAATTTGTTCATCTATACTACTTATCCATTTTGGATAGTTACAGGCATCATGATCTATCTTGCCGGTTCTTTCTTTATTTACATTTTTGCTAACCAGGTAGATAGGGAAATACTATTAAAATATTGGTTCCTGACTAACGTTTTTTACGTAATAAAGAATATTCTCTTTGCCATTGCAATTCTTATTCATGTTAAACAATCTAAAAGTCCCCATCCTGCTAAACTCCAGCCTTATTTAAATTAAATTTGTTACCCACACACAGTTATGTTTTTATTACAAGCCGCTGATGTAGTTTCTTCTGCCATATTCCTTGGAACATTAGGCATGCTGGTGTTGGTTATTGGCCTGGTGATATTTATAGTATTGCACCAGCGCAAAGTGATCCGCTACCAGATGCAGCTACAAAAAATGGAGCATGAACAGCAAAAAATATTATTAAACGCTTCTGTACGGTTGCAGGAAGAGGAACGACAGCGTATAGCAGCCGATCTTCACGATGATGCAGGCCCTTTACTGGCAACGGCCCGCCTCTATTTAAATGAAAACCTCGTTAATCAGGACAAGGCAACACAACTGCAATCCATTTTCCAGGCTCGTCAGATATTAGACGACACCATCCAACTGGTACGTAACATCAGCCATAGCTTAATGCCTCCTACACTTAAAAATTTTGGATTGGAATCAGCTATTAATGATCTTTTTCAAAAGATCAGCGGGTCGGGCATCATCAATGCCAGCAGTCGTTTTCATGAATACAAAGAACGTTTAAAACCCGAAAAAGAATTAATTGTTTTTAGAATAGTGCAGGAACTGATCAATAATATTTTAAAGCACAGCAGCTCCAGCTTTATTCATATAACCCAAAACATGCATGGCGACTGTTGCATTTTACGAATGCATCATGATGGCAGGGGCATTGTGCAAAAGGATTTTGAAAAGCTCACAAAAAGCAACATCGGCCTTGGATTAAAAAACATTAGCAGCCGCTTGCGGGTGGCCCAGGGCAAAATTCATTTTGAAAAAGATGGTTCGCAAACCTATTATAAGATAACAATAGAAGTTCCGAAGGATGATCATAATTATGAATCATAATAACTTTAATACCTAATTTTAAGGCTCTGCATTTGTATTATGGAAATAATTAAAGTGGCTATTGCCGATGATCATAAGATTTTTCGCAAAGGTGTTATCCTTTCGCTCCGGCCTTTTACTAACCTGAAGTTTGTGCAGGAAGCCGAAAACGGCGAAGACCTTTTGCAAGGATTACCTTTGGCTGAACCGGATGTAGTGTTAATGGATTTGCGTATGCCTGGTAAAGATGGCATTGAAACAACTAAAATTTTAAGCAAGCAGTCTCCACACATTCACGTGATTATATTAAGCATGTATGAAGATGAGCGTTTTGTATCTCACCTGATGGAGAACGGCGCCCATGGCTATTTATTAAAAAATGCTGAACCGCATGAAATTCGGCGTGCTATTATAGAAGTGCATGAAAAAGGTTTTTATCTTAATAATTTTGTAAACAAGATTTTACTTAAACGTTCCCATGCAAAGCAGAAATTAACGCCATCTCTTAATAATGAAATAACATTAAACGAAAGGGAAAGAGATGTGCTGAAGTTTATTTGCATGGAATTTACGGCACAGGAAATTGCACAAAAAATGGAGATTAGCCCCCGCACAGTAGAAGCAATAAAAGACCGTTTAATGGAACGTTTTGGAAGTAAAAATACAGCCGGGCTTGTATTTTTTGCGGTAAGGAATAATTTGGTGGATTAGGACCCTGTCCCCCCGGGGGTGAGAAGGCCCCCTGTCCCCCGGTGGGGGAACTTAGGTCAGAGAAATTTTGTTTGTTACAATCGGTTTTACGGTACAATTTTTTATTTTTTTAAGTCAGCCTTATAACTCCTATCCCGCCTGTTGTGTTGTCACACAAAACCTTTATTTAGATTCATTCATAATTGAAATTCATCTGAAAAAGAAAGGAAAGCTCGACCTAAATTCCCCCACCGGGGGACGGGGGGCCATTCATCTCAGGCACTTCTCCCTCAACGATCAATCTACCTTCTGTCTTATTTTTAATTTCATTTACCGATACACCTGGTGCTCTTTCCAGCAGTTTAAATCCGTTTTCTGTTATTTCTAAAACAGCTAATTCAGTCACTATTTTTTTCACACAGCTAACGCCGGTAAGGGGCAAGGTACATTGAAGCAATAATTTAGATTCGCCTTTTGGGTTGGTATGCATCATGGCAACAATAATATTGCGGGCTGAGGCAACCAAATCCATGGCGCCACCCATGCCCTTTACCATCTTTCCAGGTATTTTCCAATTAGCAATATCACCTGTATCGCTCACTTCCATGGCTCCTAACACAGTAAGATCAACCTTGCCGGCTCGTATCATACCAAAGCTTTCCGCACTGTCAAAAAAAGCACTACCAGGCACTGTGGTAACGGTTTCCTTGCCGGCATTAATAAGGTCAGCATCTATTTCTTCTTCTGTTGGGTAAGGCCCCATACCTAATAAGCCATTTTCACTTTGAAGCATTATGAACATACCATTGGGAATAAAATTTGCCACGAGCGTAGGAATGCCAATGCCGAGATTTACGTACATGCCGTCCTTTAATTCCTGTGCAATCCTTTTAGCAATTCCATACTTATCTAAAGCCATGAAGAAAGTTTAAAGTTTTAGTTCAAAGTTTAATGCCCAAAAATTTATAGTTGTAATGCTTTTATCACAAACAAAAAGTTGAAATTCGCAACACTTAAATCACTCAAAATTTATTCCGCTCTGGGCGGGACAAAATTCAAAATTCAAATTCTAACTTCTCACAAAACTCACAGCCTTTCTCTCAATTTGCTTTTCATAATTCTCTCCTTGAAATATGCGATGCACATAAATACCTGCTACGTGAACATGGTCAGGGTCTAATGCTCCTGGTTCCACCAACTGTTCTACTTCCGCAATTGTAATGTTGCCGGCTTTAGCCATTGAAGTGGAAAAATTGCGGGCCGTTTTCCTAAAAACCAGGTTTCCGTATTTATCACCTTTCCATGCTTTTACTATGGCAAAATCAGCAGGTAACGCTTCTTCCATTAGATGCTTTTTTCCGGCGAATTCTCTTATTTCTTTTCCTTCAGCTATTTCTGTTCCATAACCGGCCGGTGTGAAAAATGCTGGTATGCCCATGCCAGCCATCTGTATACGGGTAGCTAATGTTCCTTGAGGAATCAAGTCCACTTCCAGTTCTCCACTTAAAAGCTGCCGTTCAAATTCTGCATTTTCGCCAACGTAAGAACTCATCATTTTTTTTATTTGCCGCGTTTGCAATAATAATCCTAAACCAAAATCATCTACCCCGGCGTTGTTAGATATACAGGTGAGATTTTTTATGCCTTTTTGTACAAGTGCCGCAATACTTTTTTCGGGTATGCCACAAAGTCCAAATCCACCAAGCATGATCGTAACTCCATCTTTCAAATCGTGCAAGGCTTCTATAGCATTATTGTAAACCTTATTCATATAGAAATTTGTAGCCCTCAAAAATAGCGAACACAATTAAGTGTACAAACGTCATTTTGCAGGGCTATTCCTCCCTCCCCGCCTGCGGCCAGGAGGGCTTTGGTGAGGTTGTATCCACTCTTCGCTGTGTCGTTTTCTGCAGAGAATCTAATAAAGGTTTTAGCAGTTTAGGATGATTTTGATAAAATGTAAAGCTTCTTTTAAAATCATTGGCAGAAACATTATGTATCTTAAAAACAGCTTGATACAACTCAACGCTTTGTGAGAAACGATTGAGGGATGTATCTGCCGTATATTTTAAATTTACCAATTCATCTGCCTGCATTACATCAAACAAAACCTGCTGCATTTTTTCAGGTTTTAAAATGTCTTTAGGCAAATTATTATTATTGCAAGCCACAAATAAAAGAATAGTCAGTAACCGTATCATCTTAATTCTTTGTAGGCGTTGGCATTGGTGATGTCTAATTTAATGAGGATTTCCCTGGCCCTGTTTTTTGTGTCTGCGTTGGCACGGGTATAAATCTTGGATAATTCATTGGTTTTTCCCTGGAAAAAAACCTGCAATATCATACTATTAGGATTGTCTCTATTTAACGTATTAAGAAAATTTAATGCATTTAATATACCATTTCTACCTTCGTCTTCATTTTCATAAAAAATATCTAATCCACTTCTATAATAAGTATAAATAGCATCATGAATAATAGCAAAGCGATTGTCTGTAAGGTTCTCCACCAAACGAAAACGGTTACGTATGCCATCAAAAGTTTTCCAACCGGAAATATCACGACCTTCTGGTGCATTATTAACAATATTCAAGGCCTTTCTAAAATAAGGATCGCCGCCACGTGGTGTAAATGAATCATAATCCAAACCCAAAATAATATTGACGTAGTAGGCTAAAACGGCTGTCAGGTTTGCTGCAAGCGGATCATTTCCCTGAATGCGATTTTCATTGAATTCAATTGGCTGAAATTCTACATAACGAAAAACAATATCATTATCCTGGAAGTTCAGGATAGGCGATTCATATGTGGTATTGTAAACAGGGCGGGCAGCTTGTACGGTTAGCGAAGCTTTAAATACATTTTGCCCAAGGTCCTGGTCTATACTAAGCAAAAAATTGCACTTAATTTTTTCGTGTGGCTGAAAACTTTCAGTAGTCCATTTTCTGCCGTTTAAAAAAGTGGATAATCCGGACTGTAAAGTTTGAAATACCTTTTTATCAACCTGCGTGCTCACCTGGCTTGAAAGCACCGTTAATTTTGCTTGCACTTCCTGTGCTTCACAAGTACAGAAAACTGAAATGGCAATACAAAAAGAAATTAATTTTTTCATTTGTTTATTAAGTCAATTATAGAAGCAACAATATCTTTTGCTACTTCTGATTTAGGTTTCGTTTCAAATTTTTTTTCTGTGCCGTCTTTATAAAATATACTGACCTGATTTGTCTCTCCAAATCCTGCTCCCGGCTCATTTAATGAATTCAACACTATCATATCAGCATTCTTTGCTTTCAATTTTTTTATTGCGTTTTCTTTTTCATTTTCTGTTTCTAATGCAAATCCAACTAAAAATTGTTTACCTGTTTTTTCTTTTCCAAATGCAGCTAAAATGTCTTCCGTTCTTTTTAACTGCAGCATTAACTCACCGTTTTCTTTTTTTATTTTCTGAAGATGAACTTTTGCTGGCGTATAATCAGCTACTGCCGCAGCCATTACAGCAATATCAAAATCTTTATTTTCCATACAAGCTGCTAACATTTGCTTTGCCGAAGTCGTTTCTACCAATTTAATATTCTTGTTTTTTAGCTTAATGCTCACCGGGCCTGATATTAAAATAACTTTTGACCCCCGGTTTGCCAACTCTTCCGCAATAGCATAACCCATTTTGCCGGAGGAATGATTTCCTACAAAACGAACGGGATCGATCGCTTCGTATGTGGGGCCGGCTGTTACCACGACCTTTTTTCCTTTTAATTGTTCTTTATTCATGAATAAACTAGCCAGGTAATTACTAATTGCTTCAGGTTCTGCCATTCTACCCTCTCCTATTAAACCACTGGCAAGTTCACCATGATCTACAGGTAACACGATACAACCATGTTCTATGATCGTATTTAAATTTACCATCGTGGATTGGTGGTGCCACATATCTTCATCCATAGCCGGTACAACTATTACCGGGCAGGTGGCAGATAAATAAGTAGCTAAAAGTAAATTATCGCATTGCCCGTTTGCCATTTTACTTAAAGTGTTACAGCTTAGCGGGGCAATGACCATTACATCTGCCCAACGTCCCAGCATAACATGATTAGCCCATGCGTTTTCATCAAATAAATTTATTAAAACAGGGTTTTTACTTAGCGTGGAAAGTGTTAGTGGAGAAACAAAATCTTTAGCTGCATCTGTCATAATTATTTTTACTTCAGCCCCTTGTTTGACCAACAGCCTTACTAAATAGGGAATTTTATACGCTGCTATACCGCCTGTAATGCCTATTATTATTTTTTTTCCCGTCAACATCTGCACTAAAATACTATTTCTAAAAAACAAAAAGCGATCCCGCTGTGGCGAAATCGCTTTGAAAGATTTTAATTGTAATTATACAAACAGATCATCTTCACTTTTGCGATGGTAAATTTTTTCATCAAAAAACTCCTGTGTAGCAAGTAACGCCGGGTTAGGCATGCGTTCATAGGCCCGGGAAATTTCTATCTGTTCTTTATTTTCATGAATTTCTTCAAGACTATCGGTATGGCTGGCAAACTCTTCCAACTTATTATGCAATTCTTCCTTTAGGGAAATATTGATCTGGTTTGCTCTTTTTGCAATAATAGCAATTGATTCATAGAGATTACCGGTTTTTTCTTTTAAATCATTCAGATCGCGGGTCTCAACATTATTGGTCGTGTTGCTACTATGCTGGCGTCTTATTCGGCTCATTAGCTATATTTTTTATATTAGTTTGAGATAAATTTAAAAATTCTTCCACTTCTTTTTTATAGTTGCTTTCCGGAAAACGTTCTATGAAATCATTGCTTTCTTCTACAACTTTTTCAAATCTTTCCTGCTTCTTTTCTTCTATACTCAACTCCGCAAAACGATAAGAAGCTTTAATGGACATAAACTTGTATTCATCTGATTTCTGCGAATCAGGATATGTATTTAATAATGTGCTAAAGGCTACTGATGCCGCTCTGAACTGCCCCAGGTCATAATATAGTTGAGCCGCCTTATGATCTTTTATTTCTAATTTTAAACGGGAGTTATCTATTATTTCTGTTGCTTCTTTAATGCGGGAAGAGCCCGGATGAGTATTAATAAAGGTTTGCATCATACCAATCGCCTTAATAGTATTGGTTTGATCTAATTCTGCTTTTGGTGATTGCTTATAAAAAGTATAAGCCCGCATGTAATCAATTTCTTCTGCACGGGGGCTGTTTGGAAAAACTTCCAGGTAAGTTTTAAAAAGATTTTCTGCATTTAGATAATCTTTCTGATAATACGCTGTGTAAGCATATTTATAATAAATGTCCTCAAATTCTTGCTGTCCCTTATAATAAGGCAATACTTCTTCATATAACTGCTGGGAATAATTATACTTTTTCTTTGCATAATACTGCTCAGCCATACGGAGCTTATACGCATTATCCTTGCTTTTTAAAACCTTATTTATGCCTTGGCAGCTTACAACAAAAAAACTGAATATCAGGATTGAAAAAAACCTCATAAAGATGCAAATGTAATAGGTTGCGCAAATATTCTTTAATTCTTTTAAAATAGCAGGTTTAACCAGTTAATGTTTATCTAAATAAAAAACCCCCTATTTCTAGAGGGTTTTAAGTGATATTTTAATTTTATTTGTTTCTTCTCAAGTTTGGATGTGGTGCAGGTACCGTTGTTGGACCTTCCTCACCAGCAGCAGCAGCACGTAGATCAACAGTGTTGCAATCGCCCCCTTCCTGACCGTATTGGAAAATGAAGCGATCAGCAGAAATACCTTCTCTTTCCACCATATAATTTATTACCGCGTTTACTCTATCCCAACTCCTTTGCTGTTCTTGTTTATTAGACTGGCAATAGCCAACAACTACAACTTTACATTCAGGATTGTTGCGTAAACGAGCCGCAACTGAAGTTAATAAGCTTCTTGCATCGCTATTGATAGTAACGCTGCTTCCTGTAAATGTAACACTAGGTAATGGCCCTAATAAAGCAGAGCAATCATTTGTAGTATCCTTACCCACACAACCTTCTGGGCAAGGGCATTTACCTACACCATCCGCATCTACCGGCTGGCAATAAGTTGGAGTTACTAATTCCTTATCGCGGCAATCAGGTACACCGTCACCGTCTGTATCACGACTAACACCATGTGAATCTACAGGACATCCCGGAGGAGTTTGTTCCTGATCAAATTGGTCAGTAACACCATCGCCATCAGCATCAGGTAAAACAGGTTTTGGCAAACGCATTAAACGAGGATTGCGAATTTCGCTGTAAGCATAGTCCAATGGATTTAACCACCACAATGGCTCAGTTGATTTGGCGCCAAGATTTATATTTAAACCTATGGATGCAAAGTTGTAAGCATCAAAATCGCGTGTTAGAACAGCATCACCCCAAGCTTGTTCCTGCCAGCGCTGACCATCTAACAAATCATCTTTTGTAATAGTAAAACGATCTTCAATAGCAATATTTAAACGATTGTTGATCTTAAACGCAATACCGGCGCCTACGTGACCTACAGGTTTAAATGTATTTCCAAATAATTTTGGACGACGGTCACCTTGGTTTTCGGCATCTGTTTCATAAGAATCATCCATTAAATCTTTCAAATCATCTCTAGTTTCCTTTCTTGTTTTAAACGTTCCATTAGGAACAGAAGCAAAATTGTATTTAGCATTACCATTAAGAGCGTTGACTTTTGTGTCGTAGCTCGTACCGCCTATACCCGCAATGCCATATACGGCAAACCCGGTTTTTGCTTTGTGAAAACGGATATTATTTAAAGTAAATAGCCCTTCTAATGCTAAATCCTGAACAGTTGTTCTATAGTTATAGAACACTGGCTCGCCACCTGTTCTATTACCCGCGGCATCAACACGGTTTGGATTATAACCTGCAGAAACTAAGGCTGTGTTTTTACCATAGTTCGTTGCTTGTAAAAAATGCAAACCCTTACCAATACCATACATGTATTCCAAACGCAGTGAAAATACGTAACCAAAGGCCTTACGTATATGAGCACCAAAGCCCGGAGATAAAAGAGCGGGAACGTCAGTACTTGGAGTAAATAAACCTGCCTTAATACCTATTTCCCATTGATTGCGAGGTCTTGCCGGGAAATTGTATGTACCGTTCATGAACTCAGTGTGCTGAGGCATTCGCCTTGAAGGAACTAACGAAGAGTCTGAAACATCATAACTGCTCACTACCTGTGAAAAACCGTACGATGCTAACAGGCAGAGTATACCTGTTAAAAGAGAGTACTTTTTGCTTGCCATAACTAAATAATTAATTTTGAAGAACAATATCCTAATGGTGCAAAAATATATATTGACATACAATTATCAAACTTTATAATTTTTTTTAATTCGAATTGTACACAATTCCTTAAATTTTGCTTGCTCACAATCAGCAATTCTTATACCATATAGCACAAAATATGGGGGCGGTTGTAACTTTCCACCAATTTACAAATGCAGTTACCCGTTAATTTAATAGAAGAAGAACTCAGAATATTTGAATCCAAATTCAAGGAAGCCGTACGCAGCAATGTTCCCATGCTCGATAGAATTATGCGATACATTGTAAACCGCAAGGGGAAACAACTGCGTCCAATGTTTGTATTTCTTTCAGCAAAGCTTTTTGGAGAGGTAAATGAATCAACATACAGAGCAGCATCTTTAGTGGAGCTTTTACATACCGCAACATTAGTGCATGATGATGTCGTTGATGATTCGTTGGAACGTAGAGGTTTTTTCTCAGTTTATGCTTTGTGGAAAAATAAAGTGTCTGTATTAGTCGGTGATTATTTGCTGGCAAAAGGGCTTCTTCTTTCTTTAGATAATAATGATTTTCGGATCCTGCAAATTCTTTCTAATGCTGTAAGGCAAATGAGCGAGGGAGAATTATTACAAATAGAAAAATCCCGGTCATTAAATTTAGATGAAGCCGTTTATTTTGAAATTATAAAAAATAAAACAGCTTCTTTACTTGCTTCTGGTTGTGCGGCCGGTGCCTGGTCCACAACACAAGATGAAGCCATTTCTCAAAAACTTAAAGATTTTGGTGAAAAAGTTGGAATTGCCTTTCAAATAAAAGACGATCTTTTTGATTACTCATATTCTCATGTAGGCAAGCCAACAGGAAATGATATCAAAGAAAAAAAATTGACACTTCCTTTGATCTACACACTAAACAATATTGATAAACCCACACGTCGGAAAATAATTTATATCATAAAAAATGAAAACGCAGATAAAGAGAAAGTAAAATATGTCATTCAAACGGTAGCCCAAAATGGTGGAATAGATTATACCATTAATAAAATGCAACAGTACAAAACTGAAGCGTTACAGATATTGCAGACGTTTCCTGATTCAAAGATTAAAACCGGTTTTGAGCAATTAGTAAATTTTGTTACAGATAGAAAATATTAAGTATTTTAGAAAGGAATGAGTAAGTCAAAGCGTTGGCAAATAAATGCAGCAGCTAAAGATAAGGCCGATGAATTGTTTCAGTCACTAAAAATTCATCCTGCCCTTTGCGACATCCTGGTGCAAAGAGGAATTGAAACTTACGAACAAGCAAAAGATTTTTTTCGGCCTCAATTATCGCAGCTACATAGCCCCTGGCTAATGAAGGATATGGATATAGCTGTTGAAAGAATACTTCACAGCTTTAATCAAAACGAGAGAATATTAGTTTTTGGGGATTATGATGTAGATGGTACTACCGCTGTGTCCAGCATGTACCAGTTTTTAAAAAAGCAATACCATAATATTGAATTTTATATTCCCCACCGCTATCGCGAAGGCTACGGTATTAGTAAGGCAGGAATTGATTTTGCCTGCGAAAACCGCTTCACTTTAATTATAGCGCTGGATTGTGGAATAAAATCGGTTGAACTTATACGTTACGCCAAAGAATGTGGCGTTGACTTTATTGTTTGCGACCATCATTTACCAGATGATGAATTGCCTGAGGCAATAGCTATTCTTAATCCGAAACAAAAAGATTGCCCTTACCCTTACAAAGAATTGTGTGGTTGCGGCGTAGGTTTCAAATTGATTTGTGCAATAGCAGAGAGATTAGGATTGCCGCAAGATGAAACTTATAGTTATCTGGATTTGGTAGCCACCGCTATTGCCGCAGATATAGTATCCATGACAGGTGAGAACCGCATCATGGCTTATTATGGATTGAAAAAAGCGAACTCGAATCCAAACCATGGCATCAAAGCATTAAGTACTTTGAGCGGGCTGGTAAAAGAAATACATATTCATAACCTGGTATTTATGATTGCTCCGCGTGTTAATGCGGCAGGGCGAATGGATGATGCCCGCAAAGCAGTGCTTATGTTCATAAGCGAAAGCCTTGAAGAAGCAATGAATTGGGCCGAACAATTACATAGCGACAATTTCGATAGAAAAGAAGCAGATTTGAACATTACACAAGAAGCATTAGCGCTTATTTCTGCTGATGAAATTTTAATTAACCGAACAAGTACTGTGATTTTTCAACCACATTGGCATAAAGGCGTGGTGGGCATTGTGGCTTCAAGACTTATAGATCATTTTTACCGCCCAACTATTGTATTAACCCAATCAGGTGAATATGTAGCAGGCTCTGCCCGTAGCGTTATTGGTTTTAATATTTACGAAGCTATTCATCAATGTAAAGATTTACTTCTTGGCTATGGCGGACATTTTTTTGCTGCCGGTATGACGCTGGAAAAGGACAAGGTAGAGGCATTCTGC
>JALZIY010000446.1 GCA_030860085.1 Bacteroidota bacterium
CTCCTTCACTTACATCATGTGCAGATTCGATAATACCTTCCTCAATAAGTGTTGAAATTTTTTGCTGCAAAAGAAATTCTTCTTCCAATTCAAAATAAGGTGCTGGGCTATACTCAACCCCGCAAACTTTGTGCAGATACTCACTGGTGTTAATATCATTTTTTGCGTCACCCAATAAGTAAATAAGATCTCCCGCTTTTTTAAAATCAAGTGTCATTTTTTTATCAAGGTCTTCTATCAACCCAACCATTCCAATGGTGGGTGTTGGATAAACGGAGCCATTAGGTCCCTGGTTATAAAAACTAACATTACCACCTGTTACAGGGGTATCAAATTTCCTGCAGGCCTCCCCCATCCCTTTAACAGCATTTATAAATTGGTAATATACTTCCGGGTCAAAAGGGTTACCAAAATTTAAACAATTGGTCACACCTAATGGTTTGCCTCCGCTGCAAACAATATTTCTTGCTGCTTCAGCCACAGCAATCATGGCTCCTTTGTAAGGGTCAGCAAATACGTAACGGCTATTGCAGTCAACTGTAATGGCTAATCCTTTACCTGCCTCTTTTACCAATACAATAGCCGCATCGGAAGGTTCATTGGTTGAAGCATTGATAGTGCCTACCATGCTGTCATATTGATGATACGCCCAACGCTTGGATGCAATAGAAGGCAGTTGAATTAGTTTTTCTGCAACAGCGTTCAGATCATCCGGTTCAGAAATATTATTAACATCGAACTTTTCTATTTCATTAAAATAGGATGGCTTTTTAAACTCCCTTTCGTATTGGGGAGCCCCTCCGCCTAACACTAATTCATTAGCAGGTATCTGTGCTTCCAATGCACCCTGCATGTAAAAACTTAATAGCCCATCATCAGTTACTTCGCCAATAACCGCCCTTTCCAAATCCCATTTATCAAATATTTTTTCTACTTCATATTCCCTTCCCTTTTCTATTACAAGCAACATTCTTTCCTGGCTTTCACTAAGTAAAAGTTCCCAGGCCTTCATATTTTGCTGGCGCATAGGTACCTTATCTAAATCTATCCGCATGCCCGCTTCTCCTTTTGCACTCATTTCTGCTGTAGAACAGATAATACCTGCTGCACCCATGTCCTGCATACCAATTACAGCGCCGGTTGCAATAATTTCCAAGCAAGCTTCTAATAATTTTTTTTCCTGGAAGGGATCCCCAACCTGTACTGCCGGTAGATCTTCTGTGCTTTCTGCCGTAATATCTGCAGAGGCAAATGAAGCTCCACCAATACCATCCTTCCCTGTTGCACTACCTACATACATTACAGGATTTCCTGCTCCCCCTGCTGTAGCAGAAACCGTTTCTCCCACTTTTACAATGCCTACACTCATAGCATTCACTAATGGGTTAGTATGATAGCAATCTTCAAAGTAAATTTCACCGCCTACTGTTGGCACACCAAAACAGTTACCATAATGTCCAATGCCATGTACTATACCGGCTAAAAGATGCTGTGTTTTTTCGTCTTTCAGATTTCCAAAACGTAACGAGTTGAGTGCAGCAATCGGTCTTGCTCCCATGGTAAAAATATCACGATGAATGCCGCCTACACCGGTAGCAGCGCCTTGAAAAGGTTCGATAGCGGAGGGATGATTGTGCGATTCTATTTTAAATACAACACCAAGTCCATCACCAATATCCATCAGGCCGGCATTTTCTTCCCCTGCCTTAACTAACATTTTACTTCCTTCGCGTGGCAAGGTTTTTAACCATTTAATAGAATTTTTATAGCTGCAGTGCTCACTCCACATGCCTGAGAAAGCACATAGCTCATTAAAATTTGGAGTGCGTCCCAGT
Source organism: Bacteroidota bacterium (assembly GCA_030860085.1). Classification (GTDB taxonomy): domain Bacteria; phylum Bacteroidota; class Bacteroidia; order Chitinophagales; family Chitinophagaceae; genus Flavisolibacter. The sequence continues at coordinate 1,836 of JALZIY010000446.1, forward strand.
TTTTGCTTAATGAGTTCAAATTCTTCTGAAGTAAGCCGTAATTGCTGTGCGGTTTTTTCTGTTATTTCCATGATAGTTTGCTGAAAGCGGTAAAGCTACAACGAAAACTCCCTCACCCCCTTACCCCTCTCCACTTCATGGCGAGGGGAATAGTTCAACCCATATTTCTTTATATCTGGTGAAGAGGGAGGCAATGATTCTAGATAATAGTTGTTATTACCATTGTGGATAATAAATTCTATTTTGCGCAGATTAAATTAATTATTGCTTGGAGCATTTTTTATTTGCCGGGTATCTTATTTTGTTTGCATGGTTAGTTACTAAAATAAAATTTTTTACAAACTCAGGTCTTACCCCTTCCCAACTTATCATTTTTTTTCTGCTGAAAGTAATGGCCGGTATTTTTTACGGATGGATTGGAGTATATTATGGAGAGTTGGCTCAAATGGTTGATACATGGGCGTTTTATTATGAAAGTTTAAATGAGTATGAGCAGCTTAAAACCAACCCAAGGGAATTTTTTACAAGTCTTTTTCAAAATAATTATGAGCACGGATATGCAGGATTTTTATCAAGCGAAAATTCCTGGTGGAATGACATCCATGGCACCATCTTTATTAAGCTGCTAGCCATTATTAACCTTTTCAGCTTTGGTCATTATTACATCAATGTAATTTTTTATTCTTTCATTTCGCTTGTAGGGCCATTAGCCTTTTACCGTGTAATGCAGGATGTTTATCCCAGGAAAAAACTAGTGGTTCTATTAGCCTGTTTTTTGATTCCTTCATTTTTGTATTGGACAAGTGGCATTCATAAAGATGGTCTTATTTTTATTGCATTTGCACTAATCATTTACCATTTTTATTTTGGCTTAAAAAAGAAAAGATTTTCGTGGGTTTCCGTTTTATCCATCCTGTTTAGCCTGGTAATAATACTGGCTTTGCGTAATTATTTAATAATTGTTTTATTGCCTGCATTGTTTGCATGGGTTTTAGCTAACAGAATTTCACGAAAACCGGTGATCGTTTTTTCTGCTGTTTATGTCCTGGGAATTTTGGTTTTTTTTACAGCCAGATATATAAGTCCTAAACTTGACTTTCCCGCGAGTGTTGTAGCTAAACAAGGAGCGTTCCTAAAACTCAAAGGCAATTCTGCTGTACCAGTCGACGAACTATCTCCAACTATTTTTAGTTTTATATCTAATATTCCACAAGCATTTAGCTTATCTACTCTAAGGCCCTACCCGTCCGATGTCAAACATTTACTTTCTTTAGCAGCCGCAACAGAGATCAACCTGCTCATCCTGATATTTGTTTTATTTATTATTTTCAGGAGAAAACGAATAACACTCAGTCCTTTTATTCTTTTCTGCGTGTTTCTCAGCTTTTCTGTTCTGTTCACCATAGGATACACGGTTAATTTTTTAGGAGCAATAGTACGATATAGAAGTTTAGTCTTACCCTTACTTATTGTTCCATTGGTGGCAAACATTGATTGGAATAAAATCTGGGGATATTTTAATAAATACATTGAAATAAAAAATAATATTTAATTAACGGAGCTTCTACGCAAGAATTTATCATTATACCTAAAATAATTTTAAAAAAAATTCTTAGGATTTTAAATTTTTGTTCAAAAATTCGCTGAATAAGTAAAAAAAATGTTTCTTTACCGAAACTTTTTTTATGTCGCCAAGGTTTCATGCGTTAAATAGTCTCTCCTCAATAAGTTTAAATAATACAGATAATGGCGCCAAGATCACCGCTATTTTTGGCGAAAATGTCTTTACATACCAAACGGCCCGTCAATTCTTAAGTGATGAATCTTATAAAAGCCTGATGGCTTCAGTTCGGGCAGGACAAAAAATTGACCGTGCCATGGCCAATCACATTGCCAATGGCATCCGGGCATGGGCAGAAGCAAAGGGAGTTAGTCATTTTACCCATTGGTTCCAACCTTTGACAGGCTCTTCAGCAGAAAAACATGATTCCTTTTTTACTATTAAAGGGGATGGTACACCTATAGAACAATTTGAAGGCGACGCATTGATTCAACAAGAACCGGATGCTTCCTCTTTCCCGAGTGGTGGATTGCGTGCTACTTTTGAAGCTCGTGGCTATACAGCATGGGACCCCTCCTCTCCTGCCTTTATAATGGATATCGCACATGGTAAAACCCTTTGTATTCCTACCATTTTTGTTGCATATACCGGCGAATCGCTGGACTATAAAGCACCTTTATTAAAAGCTGTTGAAGCGTTGAATCGTTCGGCTGTAGATGTATGTAATTATTTTGATAAAAATGTAAGTAAGGTTAGCGCTACCTTAGGTTGGGAGCAGGAATATTTTGTAATTGATGAAGGATTGTTTAATGCCCGCCCGGACCTTTTAATGTGTGGCAGAACTGTTTTCGGACATAGCCCCGCAAAAGGCCAGCAATTAGAAGACCATTATTTTGGATCAATACCGGAACGTATTTATGCATTCATGCGTGATTTTGAAAACGAATCTTACCGCCTCGGTATTCCCTTGCGTACAAGGCATAATGAAGTGGCACCTGCCCAGTTTGAATGTGCTCCCATTTATGAAGAAGTGAACCTGGCCGTTGATCATAATACCTTATTAATGGATATTATGACGCGGGTTGCTACCCGTCACCGCTTGCGTGTACTACTGCACGAAAAACCATTTGCAGGTATTAATGGCAGTGGCAAGCATAATAATTGGAGCCTTGCTACCGATACAGGCGTAAACTTATTAGCGCCGGGTAAAACACCAAAAACCAATTTGATGTTCCTTACCTTTTTTGTAAACGCAATTAAAGCGGTGCATGATTATGCTGATATTTTGAGGGCCTCTATTGCTTCTGCTCAAAATGATTTTCGCCTTGGCGCAAACGAAGCACCCCCCGCAATTATTTCTGTATTTATCGGGCAGTATTTAAGCAAGGTATTAAATGATGTAAAAGAAAGAGTCGGTGATAAGTTTGACGAGCAGGATGAAACCATGTTAAAGATCGATATACATAAAAGCATTCCTGAATTGTTGTTGGATAACACAGACAGGAACCGTACTTCGCCATTTGCTTTTACCGGTAATAAATTTGAGTTCAGAGCTGTTGGCTCTTCAGCCAATTGCGCTAATCCCATGACCATATTAAACACTATTATGGCTGCAACGTTAAAGCAGTTTAAAAAAGATGTAGATGGCTTAATGGAAAAAGGTGAGAAAAAAGAAATCGCTATTATGCACACTATTCGCGAAAATATTGTGGCAAGTGAAAAAGTGTTATTTGAAGGAGATGGTTATAGTGATGAATGGACAAAAGAAGCAGAACGACGTGGCTTGCCTAACGTAAAAACCACACCATTGGCTTTAGATGCCATGGTGACGGAGAAAGCCAAAAATCTTTTTGAGAATAATAAGATATACAGCCATGTTGAATTAGAAGCACGCCATGAAATAGAGCTGGAGAAATATATAAAAA
>JALZIY010000448.1 GCA_030860085.1 Bacteroidota bacterium
ACAATCAACCATCACAAAATTTGTTACATCACTTTTATTAGCAGCGCTCAAATATTCTTCATCACCATAAATAGGATAATATTTTGTTTTATCCTCTACTTTCTTCCAGGCATCTGCATTAACAATCACTTTTATCGTTCCGGGCAATGAAAAATTTAATAATCGTTCCCCTATTAAAATATAATCAGCCGCAGTGTCGGCAATATTCCATTTGTCAGTTATCTCATTATAATCATATCCAACACTTTGCAGATCATTTGGTGTAATGTTCTGCTCCTTACTTAGATCAGCAATTACTACAGGTACATGATTACCACCAATATCATTCACTAAAAAAGTTTCGCGACGCTTGTATTCGAATGGACTATAACCAAGACCTTCTTCAATTAAGGGAGTAATGGCTTTTTTATCAGGCTGTGAACTATAACCCGTAAACTGTAAACTTTTATCCGTGTACCTTTTAACTATATCCTTACACACTGGTATCTCCAACTCCGGATCTTCCGTTAGGGAAACACGGATAGTATCTCCCAATCCATCTTCCAGCAAAGTACCAATACCTACAGCACTCTTTATCCTTCCATCTTCTCCATCACCAGCTTCTGTTACACCAAGATGTAGTGGATAAATTTCATCAAATTCATCGTGCATTGTTTTAACCAATAGACGGTAGGCCTGCACCATCACCTGGGGGTTAGAACTCTTCATACTCAGGACGATGTTGTGGCAACCTTCATTTCGGGCAATACGCAAAAATTCCATTGCACTTTCTACCATTCCCAAAGGTGTATCACCATACCTGCTCATAATACGATCGCTTAGCGAACCATGGTTTGTACCAATACGCATAGCCGTTCCATATTCCTTGCAGATTTTTACCAGAGGCGTAAAGCGTTCCCGTATGCGATCTATTTCCTCCGTATAATCAGCGTTAGTATATTCAATTAATTGAAATTTTTTCTTGTCTACATAATTACCCGGATTTACCCTAACTTTTTCAATGATCCGTGCAGCAATTTCTGCCGCATTTGGTGTAAAATGAATGTCTGCAACTAAAGGGATTATATAACCGCGGCGATGCAATTCATTTTTTATATGCAATAAATTTTCTGCTTCATTTTTAGATGGCGCCGTGATACGTATTAGTTCTGCACCTGCTTCTATGCAGCGAATGGCTTGTTCCACGGTATTCAATGTGTCCATAGTATCGGTGGTCGTCATCGTTTGTACACGAATGGGATGACCATTACCCAATAAAAGATCGCCGATTTTTACTTCCCTCGTTTGTAAACGTTTATATGCTGTAAGACTCTCGCAATACATCACTTAATGGAGATATTAGTGTAATTGCAAAAATATCATTTACTTACTCATTTTTATAGTTAAGCTAATAACAATTATAGCAAAAAAATGCTGCTCGTAAGTTTCTCAACTATGCCTTTGAATTATGAAAACAAAAGTTTTTTATCAATTCTGTAACATCGGTCGCACTATTTTCGTCATACCATAAATCAAACTCATGAGAAAGTTTAGTGCAAAAAATGCTATACTTCTTTTGGCTATTAGTATTATAGCCATTCTTTTTTTGAGCTTTCATAATCTTAATCAATCTAAAAAAGAATTATGCAAAACAGCTTGCTCTAAAGGCACTGAAACTTTAAAAGATGGCAGTGACTTGCTTTGGGAGTCTCTTTCCCGGCAATTTGTAAATTCTGTTTCCTCTTATTAAATATTTATTTTTACTCTGTAACATTCTGCTCTCCTATATCGTATTAGGTAATAGAAAACTAACTTTCGGCCTTGTTTTATGACTGAGAAGGATTATAATAATTGTGTGAGCCTGCATGCAGATAGCGTGTACCGGTTTATTGTAAAAAATTTGCGACATGAAGAAGATGCACGTGATGTGGTGCAAACTGCTTTTGAAAAGCTCTGGAGAAACAGGAATGAAGTGGAAGAGGAAAAAAGCAAATCGTACTTATTCACAATTGCTTATAATAGTATGATTGATCACATCAGGAAAGTAAAACGTATTTATTTAAGGGAAGAGTTTGAAGAGAACGCAAGTGTATCCTATAAAACAGTCAATAATGCCAAAGCAGTGTTAGAAGAAGCACTAAGCAAATTGAGTGATACGCAGCGTTCATTGGTTTTATTAAAAGATTATGAAGGTTATAATTACGATGAAATTGGACAAATAACCGGCTTAAACAGCAGCCAGGTAAAAGTGTACCTCCACCGGGCCCGGTTACAACTCAAAGAATATATTGTAAAAGTTGAAAATGTCATCTAACAAACACGATATTATTATTATTGACCGTACCAATTACGAAGAATATTTTCTTTTGTATATAGACGGTGAGCTGCCCAGGGAACAAGAGGCTTCCGTAGAAGCTTTTGCAAAACTTCATCCCGACCTGCAGGAAGAATTATCCATCCTGCTGAATACCAAACTTAATGCAGAACCAATTTTATTAGAAAGCAAGCAACAACTGTTTGCTCATAATATGAATATGAATGCCATAGAAGAGTCTTTGCTTCTTTATATAGACAATGAACTTCCTGCCAACGAAAAGAAAGAGATAGATCAGCAGATGAAAACTGATCTTGCTCTTCAGTTTCAATACCAGGTTTTACTAAAAACAAAACTGGATGCAGCTAATAAAATAATCTATCCTCACAAAGCGGAACTATATCATATAATTCCTAAGGCCATTCGCCCCATTTTTTTGTTGCGAATTGCTGCCGCCATTATCCTTATTTTAAGTATTGGTCTTCTGTGGTGGACAAACACTAATAGTAAAGTAGAGCCTGTTATTGCTGTGCGGGAAAAGCCTGCGATAAAGGAGCTTCCTGGCAATATAGATAATAAGACTCCAGTTTTTATTACTAAAGACCCCGGTATTAAAAATAATGATAAGGAAGAAGTAATTCAGAAAGCAGCAAACAACAACACTAAAAAGAAAATCATTCCTACTCAACCTGCTCCTCTTCAGCAATTAGAAAATAACAAAGAAGACATTGCTATCCTTAAAGTGGAAAAGCCTGTCATTGATAAAAAGATCAATAACATAGAAGCATTAAAAAGACCGCAACAAAATCTTAACAACCAAGCTGTAACAACCGACGCAATTGCTGCGTACACTACTATAGAAGTCCACAATTCAATGTCAAATTTTGCAGTGGTAACTACCGGCAATGAAAATGATAAAAAGGGTTCCGTCCGCGGGTTCCTACGCAAAGCCACCCGTTTTATCGAGCGTCGCACCGGCGTCAATCCTGTTAATGAAGATGATGAATTATTGATAGGTGCCATTGCTATTAAACTTTAATTATTCACAAACGAAAAAGGTCATGAAAAAAATATTACTTGCTGCAATGGCATTGAGCCTGGCTATGTCTGGTTTTGCCCAGACCGACACAACAAATAATGACAAAGCCGATACCATTAAGATCGGTGGGATGGTAATTATTAAAAGAGGCAATAAAAGCGATACGACCCGTAAAAGAGATATTTCTATTTCGAACCGCAACCGCGACAGAAAAAAGAATGCTAACGTAAGCACAAACTGGTGGATTGTCGATCTTGGTTTTGCAAACTATAGCGACAATACAAATTATAGTTCTGTTGGCACCCAGGCCTTCGCACCCGGCAGCACCGAAGAATCTTTTAATCTAAAAACAGGCAAATCAATAAACGTAAATATTTGGTTATTTATGCAGCGCCTGAATTTAATAAAGCACGCTGTCAATTTTAAATATGGTTTAGGTGTTGAATTAAATAATTATCGTTTTGATTATGAACAAATTCGTTTTCAAAAAAACCCCACGATAATAATACTGGACCCAAATTTTAAAGAAATAAAGAAAAATAAACTGGCAGCCGATTATGTTACAGTACCACTGCTACTAAATTTCAACTTCACTCCCGGCAGAGATAAAGGTTTTGGAATAAGTGGTGGGGTGAGCGGTGGATATCTATATTCATCCCGCCAAAAAATAAAACGTGGTGATGATAGGGATAAAACACATGATGATTTTAACTTACGTAAATGGAAGCTTTCCTATATAGGAGAATTAAATCTGGGAGTGGTTAAATTATATGGCTCTTATGCCACCAAAAGCATGTGGGAAAAGGGATTGGATCAAACACCCTACAGCGTAGGACTACGGGTGAGTCATTGGTAATCATTCAAAAATAATTTGGTAAAAATCCTGCTGATCTTGTAAGCAGGATTTTTAATTTAGTACTATGTTAAAAAGAATCCGAAAGCAATAATAAATAGAATAAAAGCCCGTTATTTTACTGATTGCAAAACCTATTTTTCTAAACAATATGAAGACTGCATTTTTTTTATCCTGTGTTTTTGTTGGAGGAAGTTTATTGAACACAAACAATTCCGCCAACACATCAAAAACTTTTACTTCGTATAAAGTAAGCAAGGCAAAAAAAACAACAGCAAAGCCTGTTGGGCCAGTTCGTATTGTCATTGATAAATCAGATTATGAATTAACCGTTTATGATGCACAGGGATGGTACGCTACCTACCCGGTAGTGTTTGGCAATAACCCATTATTAGATAAAAAAATGGAAGGCGACAGGTGCACTCCTGAAGGTTCATTTAAGATCATTGCTAAGAAACCACATGAAAAATGGAGCCGATTTATGTTGATTGATTATCCTAACCAGCAAAGTCTTGAAAAATTTAAACAGCGTAAACAAAGTGGTGAAATTCCAAAGAACGCAACGCCGGGCGGTGGTGTAGGCATTCACGGCACCTGGCCACATGAAGATTTTATTATTGACCGGTATAAAAACTGGACGCTTGGCTGTATTTCCTTAAAAAATAATGATGTTCAGGAATTGTATAGCTATGTCCCATCGGGTACATCGGTGACGATAAAAAAATAAGATCAATTATTAGCCTGCTCCTTCTTTAAATATTTCACAAAAAAATCATTTCTTACAATTCTGTTTGGCAGCGGTTTGCCTGCTTTATACTTTTCTAATTGGTTAAACAGGTTTTTACGTGTATACATTATCCAATAAGAAATGAAAACCAGAATGGCTAATGCACAAACAAATATTACCAACCCTAAAAAAATTCCTAAACCAATTGAGTTTGTTATTCCACCGCCACTTTGCATCACAAGGCTATTAACTATAAAAC
>JALZIY010000178.1 GCA_030860085.1 Bacteroidota bacterium
TTGTGTCAGTTATAAAGACTGGTATGGCAAGACACTCTGCAAGCTGGCGATTAAGAATTATTTCAATTGCGTACGCCATATTCTATCTTATTGAGATGGCAACCGGGCTTATTGATATTCAAATTTAGAAATTAAATTCTAATGCGGTTTGCAAAAAAGCACAAGGTGTTGCGCTTGTTGGGTTCCAATGCAACCTAGCCTTAAACCTAGTCAAAAATTTTTTGCACGGTTTAAAAAAAACAAAATTAGTATGCTTAACATTGCATGCGCTGCATACTAGCGGCACGTATACATAAAGCATTGGAGTTGCTCCCAAAAACATTCAAAAGGCGGATCGCTATATTTTTAAATAGATGCCCTTTGCTGCATTTATAGGTGTAGAAAAATTTATTTTATCCATACGCTACTTAATTTCCTTGTAGCATAGTTTATTATCCATTCAGTGTGTTCGTTACCTGTTTTTTTCCAGGTTTCTATTAACTCAAACGTGGTTTTAGGATTTAATTTGATGTAGTCAGTAAGGTTATTTGCGATAGACTTTTTTACAAATTTTACGTGTTCTGTTTTCAGTATTTCTAAAATATCAAAAACAGGTTTAGGATTATCAACAAACAAGTCAAGCTTTAAAGCCCAGGGTAATTTTGGTCTTAGTCCTTCAGATGCAAGACGGCGCAAATGAAAGTTATCCGATTTTGCCCATGCCTTCATTCGCCTGAGCGTCTTCGCCGGAAATTTCCTGATATATGGCCTGATTGCATATTCCCCGGTATTTCGTTTTGTCAATTCCTCAATTGCTTTTATAGAAATATCAAAATGCTCCAGGCCGTATTTTTCAATATACTTTCCAACAGGCATCAGCCAATAATACTCCTTGAACATGCCAGTTTCATTTGGATTTTCTTCCCCCATTATTTTGATAAGAATATTTATTGATTTTTTGTAATTAGCCGGCAAATAAATTTTTAAATTATCAGCGATTAGATCTACTCTTTGTGTTAATGATCTGTCCGGACAACTTGCTTTAACTGCTTCAATAAATTTTTTGCTGTTGAAATCTTTGTGAATTAAAGAAATTTTACCTGCTAACACCATGGCTAAGTTGGCACCAAAGTAATCAGTTGGTTTTGATATTTTTTCTTCCATGCGTTCTTCTATTCTTTGGCAAATATTGAACTTTAGATTTATTCAGAATGAGTAAAAAAACCGAAACAAAACTTTAAATCCAGAACTTTCGGATCTTAATATTTTTCATAGGTTTCAAAACCAGCCATGTCTTTAAATTTGGAACTGGTTAAACGGTTTCGCATTGCGATGGCATTGGCAATAGCGAATGATCATCCAATAAATGCTAAATAAAAAAAAGATGTTATAGGACTTTACAACAATCTGAAATCAAAAGGTTGATAGTTTTTCACTTCTCCTGTTTCATAAAATAAAGCACTGCTATGTTGATACTCTGTATAATCATTGACCAGCCTCCATTTACCTGTAACAGGATTAAAGTGTATGTAGTTAAGCTTCTGATTAAAAAACTTTTCGTTATAAATTCCTTTTGCATCAAAAGAATCAGTAAATACTTTATGCAATTGCCCTTTTCGTTTTTTACTCCGTTTGATAGATCATCCAATATGTCTTGACGATTTAATTGTTTTAGCCGCTTTATTATCTCATAAGCCATAAACCGTTTGCCATTGCCAATAATTTTATTGAGATTAAATCCCGCGTTTGGAAAATATAGTATTGTATGTACATGATTAGGCATAATAACATATGCTACAGTCTCATAACCTTGTTGCTTTAAATGATCAAACCCCGCCCTGATGACCGGTCGGACGGGCATTTATATACCATATCGTAACCTCTCACTATATCGTAACCTCTCACCATATCTATAAGCGCCAACCATTTGTAGCAAGTAAAAGTGCAGAAATACATAGTGGCACTATCGTCATGCTTCCATTTTATTGGCATGGATGAATGTACGAAGTTTCCTATACGCCGGGGTTGCTGCCGTTCACATAACCCACACTTCGCAAACCCCGTCGGGACTTTTCAAAAAAAGGATATGTTGCAATCATAATGGATCCAAAAAAAAAGAATAACAAGAACTAATAAAATCATTGTCCATCTTTTCTTAGTCATATTAATAAAGACATACTAATTTAAATTAAT
>JALZIY010000455.1 GCA_030860085.1 Bacteroidota bacterium
CACCAGTTCCTTAATTGCTTTCTTTTTTAATTCTTCGGAAAAAATACGGCGCTCCCGAATCTCTAATTTTGATTTAATTTGCCTCATAAGTGACTTTTTTTTGTCAACCTATTTTAGGCACGCACAAATATTCACGATTGACCATTCACCATTCACGAATTACCAGCCGCCTAAAAACATAACACTATACTTTCAATGTTTAAAATGAAAAAAATAGCTTTGGCATTGATCGTACTAATTTATCACGTTCATTCCAAAGCTCAGTCAACAGCAGGAATAACCGGTGTTCCGGATACTTCTTTTACAATTGCTAAAGAATACGCCAAGTTAAAAAAGAACTATCCTGATATAAAGATTGCAAATGAATTTCGCTCGACATCCGTAAAAGAAAAACGAAATATTACTTATTGCACAATTGGCAAACGTAAATTAATGTTGGATGTATTTTATCCATCATCAAAAAACAAAGAGAAACAAAATGCAATCATGATCATTCATGGAGGTGGCTGGCGATCGGGCAACAGAATGCAGCATCATCCTTTGGCGCAGCGGCTTGCTGACCTGGGCTATGTATGCTTTACACCCGATTACCGGCTTTCAACGGAAGCGTTGTATCCTGCAGCAGTTCATGATTTGAAAACTGCTTTGCGATGGATTCGTGCACATGCTAAAGAGTATAACATCGATACTTCCAGGATTGTGATAGCTGGCTTTTCAGCCGGCGGGCAGTTAGCAGCTTTTTTGGGAACAACAATGAGCAATGCTGCATTTGAAGGAAATGCCTGTAACTTAACTTTTTCTTCAAATGTTCAAGCCGTTGTTGATATTGATGGAACGCTTTCATTTGTTCATCCTGAATCAGGAGAAGGAGATGACAGCAAAAAAACTTCTGCTGCTACTTACTGGTTTGGCTATTCCAAAAAAGATAATCTAAAATTGTGGGAAGAAGCTTCTCCGCTAAATCATGTAAGCAAAAACACACCGCCCACTTTATTTATTAACAGCAGCGTAGCCCGTATGCATGCCGGAAGAGATGATTATATCAAAATTCTTAACAGCTATAACATTTACACTGAAGTAAAAACTTTTGAAGGATCACCGCATTCCTTTCCTTTATTTGAACCCTGGTTTGGGCCAACGGTGCAAACAATTGATGGATTTTTAAAAAAAATATTTGAAAAAAAGTCGCCGCTATCAACGATCATTGTTGCACAGGATGGCAGCGGGCAATACAAAACAGTACAGGCTGCATTGAATGCAATACCATTGAACAACCAAATGCCGGTAACTGTATTTATAAAAAATGGTACTTATAAAGAAAAGCTGCTGCTTGATTCAACAAAGAATTTTGTAACTGTGGTTGGTGAGGATAAATTTAATACAGTGCTTACCTATAATGACCACACAGGAAAAGTTGCTCCGTCCGGCGATACCATTAACACAAGGACATCCTGGAGTTTTAAGATAGTGGCGGATCATTTCACTGCTAAGAACATCACCTTTCAAAATGATGCCGGTTTTACGGCAGGCCAGGCAGTGGCGGTAGAATCGGATGGTGATAAAGCTATATTTGAAAACTGCAGGTTCCTGGGCAACCAGGATGTTTTGTTTACCAATAATGACAAGAGCCGTCAGTATTTTAAAAACTGCTATATTGAAGGCACTACTGATTTTATTTTCGGCTCTTCCACTGTTTGGTTCCAGCAATGTCATATACACAGCAAAAAGAATTCGCATATTACGGCAGCATCAACACCAAAAGAAAAAGAATTTGGCTACATCTTTAATGATTGTGTACTAACCGGCGACACTTCATTACACAATGTATCGCTTGGTCGCCCGTGGCGTCCCTATGCTCATGTTGTGTACATGAATACTTATATTGGCCAGCACATCAAATCCGAAGGATGGGCAAACTGGAACAATACAAATAATTATATGACGACACGCTATGCGGAGTATAAAAATTATGGGCCTTCAGCCAATCCGGGAACAAGAGTGAAGTGGGCAAAGCAATTGAATGATGAGGAAGTAAAAAAATATACGTTGAAAAATGTTTTTGGAAATTGGAATCCAGAGCTAATTAGGTAAAACAAAAGTCCGGCCCAAAGGGCGTAATCACAAACCTCACCAGTTTTTTTCATCTGAAGTATTGCGTTAAAGTTTAGCCCCGAAGGGGTGCTGATCATTAACCCAGCTTGAAGGGCTGGGAAGATAAATAAAAGGGCCGGACAATTAGGTCACCACCAGCCCCAAAGGGGTGTAATCATTAACCCAGCCTGAAAGGGCTGGGAGAAAGAACAATCAGTTATAGCCCTGAAGGGGCGAAAGCAGAATACATGCACCCAGATGAACAATAAAAACAATAGGTGTTTCTATCTTTAATCAATACAAAACTTAGCATACATGCCCCAATCCCTCGTCAAAAATTATATTCATCTTATCACCAGTACCAAACACCGTAAACATTTAATTGATGACGCGATTGAGCATGAAATATACAGCTACATCGGCGGCATTTGCTCCGGTATAGATTGTTATCCAGTACAAATAGGAGGATATGTAGACCATATTCATGCGTTATTTCTTCTTAATAAAAAGATTACACTGATTAAAGCGGTCGAAGAGATCAAATCACATTCTTCCAAATGGGTAAAGACAAAAGGAGAATCCTATAAAAACTTTTACTGGCAGGGTGGATACGGTGCCTTCTCTGTGAACCCATCAGAGATTGGTAAAGTGATAGCATATATTCAGAATCAGAAAGAACACCATCGTAAAATTTCTTTTCAGGATGAATACAGGGCTTTTCTTAAAAAATATGATGTTGAGTATGATGAGAGATATATATGGGATTGAAAAGATTTGATATCACCCTTTCAGCGCTGTTATTAAATGGTGCAATTCTAATCACAGGGCTTTGCCCTGTGCTAATTATTAAGCCCCTTCAGGGCCCAAATAAATTGAAAAAATGAGCAAGCTAATATTTTTAATCTTAACATCACTCACATACATAAATATAACTGCACAAAAACTGTATGTGTCAAAAGTTTGGGTAGCTGATAACGGCGATGGTACCTATAAAAATCCTATCCTTCATGCGGATTACAGCGACCCGGATGCTATACGTGTGGGTAATGATTACTACATGACATCTTCTTCGTTTGAAGATGTTCCCGGTTTGCCAATTTTACATTCAAAAGATTTAGTGAACTGGAGAATTATTGGTCATGCTTTAAAGCGACAAGCGCCCCTTGAACATTTTTCTATACCACGCCATGGCGAAGGAGTGTGGGCGCCATCATTACGTTTTCATAATGGTGAATTTTATCTCTATTACCCCGATCCTGATTTTGGCATCTATCTCACTAAAGCAAAAAATGCATCAGGCCCATGGAGTGAACCCATTTTGGTGGAAGGCGGCAAAGGTTTGATTGATCCATGTCCGCTGTGGGATGATGATGGCAGTGTTTATTTAGTACATGCCTTTGCCGGAAGCCGTGCTGGAATTAAAAGTGTCATCGTTGTAAAAAAATTAAATAAGGCCGGAACAAAAGTTTTAGATAACGGTGTTTTGGTTTATGATGGCCACGAATTTGATCCAACTATTGAAGGACCTAAGTTTTATAAACGCAATGGGTATTACTACATTTTTGCTCCCGCCGGTGGCGTGGCAACAGGATGGCAATTGGTGTTGCGGTCAAAAAATATTTACGGGCCTTACGAAAGAAAAGTGGTGATGGATCAGGGTACAACTGCAATCAACGGCCCGCACCAGGGTGCATGGGTAACAACCCAAACCGGCGAAGATTGGTTTTTGCATTTCCAGGATAAAGATGCATACGGACGGATTGTTCATTTACAGCCAATGAAGTGGGTAAAGGATTGGCCGGTAATTGGTGTTGATAACGATGGCGATGGAAAAGGGGAACCGTTGTTAAAATATAAGAAGCCGGATGTTGGTAGAACTTATTCAATGCAAACGCCAGCAGACAGTGATGAATTCAATGAACCAACTTTAGGCCTACAATGGCAATGGATGGCCAATCCTAAAGTTACCTGGGCATTTACCAATTCTTTCAATGGCAGTTTGCGATTATTTTCCGATAGCCTTCCGGACAGTGCAAAAAATTTATGGGATGCTCCGAATGTACTGCTGCAAAAATTTCCGGCAGAAGAATTTATGGCTACAACCAAACTTACATTCAGGCCAAATGCACGATTAGAAAATGAAAGAGCCGGATTAACCATCATGGGATTAAGCTATGCAGCTCTTGCACTAAAAAATACGAAAGAAGGAATGCAATTAGTGTATGTTCATTGCCAGGATGCGGACAAAGGAAAAAAAGAAAATGAAAAATTAATTACGAGGCTTACTGATGCAACACTTTATTTACGCGTAACAATTGCAAAAGGCGCAAAATGTAAATTCAGCTTTAGTACTGACGGTAAAATTTTTAAAGATGCGGGCGATGAATTTGTTGCAAGGCAAGGAAAATGGAAGGGAGCAAAAATTGGAATTTTTTGTACCAGGGAAACAACAATAAATGACTCCGGTTATGCAGATTTTGACTGGTTTAGAGTGGAGCAAATCCAATAGGAACGCCTTAATATTTAATTAGGGTTATTAACAGCGAAAGGATGATTTTAACTAAAAGAAGAACAGATAGTTTACCGGCAACGTTTTCGGTAACGATTGCGTAAATAAACTGTTTAAAACTGCTTGCCATGCGGTAATATCTGGTTAGACTTGTTATGAATTAGCGTTAAACTATCAGCCAAATAATGAATTTTTTAAAATGGTGGTTAATTACAGTATAAATTAATTAGTTCTTAAATATCAACTATGAATAAAATTTTGTTTTTAGCCATTGCCACAACTTTAGCTTTTGCAGCCATTGCTCAAAAAGCAAATATGCCGGTAGTGCAACAAACTTCTTTTAAAAAAGATACTATAAGCATTTTAAAATACGGTGCAAAACCCGATGGCATTACATTGAATACAAAAAGTATTAATGAAGCCATTATAGCATCTAATAAAAAAGGCGGTGGTGTAGTAATGATACCATCAGGAATGTGGTTAACAGGTCCTGTCATTTTGTTAAGTAATGTAAATCTCCATTTACAAAAAAATGCGCTTTTACAATTTACAACTGACTTTACACAATATCCACTCGTTGAAGGCAATTGGGAAGGCTTGCCCCAAATGCGCAACCAGTCGCCCATTTCGGCTACCAACGCAACCAATATTGCCATTACAGGTTTTGGTATAATTGATGGTGCCGGCGATGCATGGCGCATGGTTAAAAAAGAGAAGCTTGCAGAAAATGCATGGAAAAAATTAATAGCCTCCGGTGGTGTATTAAGTGAAGATAAAAAAATATGGTACCCAACGGAAAGCTCTTTGAAAGGATCAAAACTTAAAAACCCCGGACAAATAACCGGCGACAAAACGCCTGGTTTTTATGCTGAAGTAAAAGATTTTTTACGACCCAATTTATTAGTGCTTACAAAATGCAATAAGATTTTATTGGAAGGTGTAACTTTTCAAAATTCTCCCGCCTGGTGTCTGCATCCTTTAATGAGTGAAAATATTACCGTTAGAAACATAATGGTAAAGAACCCCTGGTATGCGCAAAACGGCGATGGCATTGACCTGGAAAGCTGTAAAAATGTATTGATTGAAAACAGCGTTTTTGATGTGGGTGATGACGGTATTTGTATCAAGTCTGGCCGGGATGCCGAAGGCAGGAAAAGAGCCATGCCAACGCAGGATGTTATCATTCGCAATTGCACCGTGTATGCGGCTCATGGCGGTTTTGTTATTGGAAGCGAAATGAGCGGCGGCGCAAAAAACATTTGGGTAAATGACTGCACGTTTATAGGGACGGATATTGGCTTGCGTTTTAAAACCACGCGTGGAAGAGGTGGTGTAGTGGAAAATATTTACATCAACAATATCACCATGAAAGACATTATTGGTGAGGCCATTTTATTTGATATGTATTATGCTGCTGTAGATCCAATTCCTGCAACAGGTGAAAAAAGAGAACCACCAAAAGTGGAATCAAAACCGGTATCAGAAGAAACGCCGCAATTCAAAAATATTCATATCACTAATGTTGTTGCCGATGGTGCAGATAAAGCCATTTTTGTACGTGGCTTACCAGAGATGAATGTAAAAAACATTGTAATGCAGGATATGGTGCTGCAGGCTAA
>JALZIY010000457.1 GCA_030860085.1 Bacteroidota bacterium
GTTTTATAATTTAGTAAATAACTGTTTAAAATTTTCAAAAGAAGGCATAGCACCTGTAATTAATATCACTTTCTGGAAACTGACAAAAGCAGATCTGAAAAAATTTGCTGGAGTAAATGCAAACCGTGATTATATTGACATTTCTATAAAAGATAATGGTATAGGATTTAATAAAAATCAGGAAGATAAGGTATTCAATATATTTACCCGTTTAAATTCAAAGGACATGTATGAAGGGACTGGACTTGGATTAGCCTTATGTAAAAAAATTGTACTTCGCCATAAAGGATTTATATATGCAGAAGGCAATGAAGGAGAAGGAGCAAATTTTCATTTAATATTGCCCGTTAGTTAAAAACAATTGCATTTTTTTTAAAGCTTTTTTTTAAGGGTTCCCTGCCGGGGGCTTATTTCTTTCTGAATTGCGTGATGAAAAAACAGGGCTATCAATATTTCTTATTTGTAATTCAATGGCTTGCCCAATATCATCAACAATATTTTGGTCGGCAATATCATCAGCCCAATGCCGTCCTTCTTTATGAAGGATAAACTCTCTTGGGGGATCATTACCCGGGCTTCCGGAATACTTGAGTAAACGTGCTTTGAAAGTTCCGTTTCCTTCTTCAGAAACATTGTAATGAGCTATTGCTCCCTCATGAAACACTGCCACTGTTTTTTCCATACAATACCATTTAAAAATACCGTTCAAAGATGGTGCTAACTTTTAATTATTTAAATCTTTTCTAAACATTTTCCTTTATGGCATTGCTCAGGTCCATTTCTGCTTCTTCAATCCATGGCATTGATGGCTTAGCAACCGTTTTCCACTGTCCTTCTTCATTAGCGATCATTTGAAAAGTAATCCGAAGGCCTTTATCATCTGGTACATCAACGCTGTATTTGATGCCTTCTTCATGAAAAAGCTGCCTGAAATTAAATTCTCTTTGTTTCCCGCCTGCCTTGATTATTCTGGAAAAATAAGTGCTCATAGTTTTAAAGTCATATCGTTAATCTAAAAAGATAATTAAAAAAGCTACATTATTGTAGCTCCTTAGGTGTGACCGCGTTAGGATTCAAACCTAAAACCTTCTGATCCGTAGTCAGATGCTCTATTCAATTGAGCTACGCAGCCTAATTGCGGGAGGCAAAAATAAGCCATCAATAAAATTTAATCAAATATAATTGATACAACAATTCAAATATATACTGCTATTGGATTTCATCATAAGAAAATTGGTGCTACAACCGCATCAGATTCTATGTAAACACCATAAATACTGTAGTAACGACCTCCACTTACAGGTAAAGCAAAGTTTGGATTTGTAACGACTTCAAAATTACCTGATGGCAGATAATTGTATATCCATCTTCTTCACGTTCACCAATAAAAGTACCATCCCAAAAAGCTTGAATCTGTTGCTCTTCATCAGCAGCTAAAAATTGGTAGATGGTCATTTATTTAACTGTCTTCGTTTATTCTTTTAAATTCGTCTTTTAAGTCCTTTATAATTTCATCTTTATCATCGTTTTCTATCCTGTCATTGCTGAATTTGTTTTGAATTTCTTTTAAACGCATTTCTGCCCTGCCTAACCTAACATTAGCATCAATTGATTCAGAAAAACCATTTAAACTTTTTTTAAATAAGTCATTATAAGCTTTTTGAACACCTGAAAAATACCACAAATAAAGAAGTATATTGTAGATGGAATAAAATGCTATTGTTGAAGCAAAAACAATTATTTTATCAACATACTGCTTATTAAATGGATGATTATTACACGTATATATTATTCCATAAATTGGTAAGATAAATTGGAAAATTAAACAAAAGATATAAACCGTAACCTTTAAAATTTTTTCCCTTTGGGATACTATTTTATTACCTATTTGCTGAAATTGTTTAGCAAACATATATCCGACTAAAATTAGCGCTGCATTGGCTATAAGATACTTAAGTTCTGTTGACATAACAGAAAGTTACTTATTATTTCAACTCTGCACATATAGCTCGCACTAAATCATTTCTATCAACACCATCCGAAATACGAGACGATTGCAAAGTTTTATCCAAACCAAATATCAGCAGCGCACCAAAATCTTTTATCAACTCCATATCCGCAAAACGCACTTCAAAACGGTCAGCACGAACATAAACCTGGCCTTCCCTGTTCTGTTTACGAAATTTAAAATTGATGGTGTAGTAAGATGGCTTTTTTAAATTTTTACGAGCTAAATATTTTTGGATTGCAGTACTGGTTTTTGCAAGCATTTGTACTTCACAGTCTATAAAATTAGAATGGAAATGGTCTTCCGCCTTCTTCCTAAGCACTCCATGTACAGAAG
>JALZIY010000220.1 GCA_030860085.1 Bacteroidota bacterium
TTTAAAACCTCATCCTAAGAAGGTGTCTAACTTAATAAATTTCTTGGTTGCTAAAAGTGCTTGTGGGACACCAGCCACGGCTGTCCGCCGCCGTGCGTCTCCTCACCACGGATCATATTGTGAATTCAAAAATCTATTTTTTGACAGCTTCTAACAATTCTATAAGTTTTACAGTTATCCTTAATATTTCTTTCACCTTTTCCGGCTTTTCATTTGCTAAAGGGGGGTTCAATAACTATGAAAAATATTGTAGCTTCTCTTCTATTGCTGGCTATTTTTATAACCTCTTGTGGCTCTTCTGTGCCTAAGCTATTTAGTAAGAAAACCCCGCATGAAAAATATGCAGACAAGCTGGAAGACTCCGACCTGGAAGATACACCTGCTGGCCGCGGCTGGTTGGCAGCTTCCAAAACCGCCCTGGAAGATCCACAAACCATTGAGCTCCCCTATAAGCTTCATGGTTACTTTGAAGCAGATAAACCGCGTGCCTTAGGCCTGAAGTTTAAGACAAAACGTGGTGAAAAATTAACATTCACACTTACAAGACAAGCAAATACTCCTTTTGTTTTATATGGTGACCTTTTTAAGCAGGAAGGAACCGAAACTTCTCTATTGCATTCAGCCGATACGGCTGCTTCAGCATTCAGTTTTGATGTAGATGAACCAGGTAGTTACGTATTACGATTGCAACCGGAACTTTTTCGTACCGGTGAATATAGATTGTCGGTTTCGGTAGGTCCTTCATTGGGCTTTCCGGTAGCTGGTAATAAAGCCAAAGCAGGAAGCTTTTGGGGTGCCAGCCGCGATGGTGGAAAACGCAGCCACGAGGGCATTGATATTTTTGCACCTAAAAATACTCCGGCAATAGCTTCTGCCGACGGGGTGGTAACCGGCGTAAAAGAAATCGGTATCGGTGGCAAGGTGGTATGGTTGAGGCTGATAGATAAAAACATAACTCTTTATTATGCCCACCTCGACAAACAATTGGTGAGTGAAGGCCAGTATGTAAAAAAAGGCGACACTCTTGGCCTCGTCGGTAACACAGGCAATGCAAAATATACTTCTGCACATCTCCATTTTGGCGTTTATAATTATAGTGGCCCCATGGACCCATTTCCTTTTGTAAACCCCCTGGTAAAAACAGCACCAGCCCTTCCTGATAAAAAAATGGTTAACTATTTGCGTCTCACAAAAACGCAAAAACTACGTGATGACTTTGTAGCAAAAGCCAATACTATATTAATTCCTGTGGCAGTTAGTTCCAAAGGATATATTTCTGAACTACCCGATGGAAGGTTAGCGCAGGTTGCATTTTCTGCAGTGCAAACCATAAAAGTAAAAAGCGGGGCGGCTGTTGCAGCAAAACCAATGCAGGCAAAAACGAATTTATAAGTTGGGAGGTATATAGAGACACCTCCGATTTAATTCAATAAATTCTATTAAAAACCACTATCTATATTACGTCAATCGCTATAAAAGAGGCCACTGTTTAAATTTATTACTGCAGCCTTCTATGCAAATTGGGTTAACAGGAGATAAATAAAGTTCTCTTTCTGCCGTCTTGATTGAATATCCCATTAAAATATATCCTGAAGGAGTTGATGCAGGCTGGAATTTTATAGTTACACTATCAACAATTTCAAATTCGGTAGCATCTTTTAAAAATGATTCTGCCGAAATGAATGAACCATCTGACTTAAATTCGATTGTCTGATTTGCCGGTGTAACTGGGTGCCATTTACCTGGTGCACCAGTACTAAAGAAATATTCAATATAAGTCCACTTGCCAATAATGGTATTTTCTATAGGTTTAAGCTTTGTATTATCTGACTTGCTGCATCCTAAAATAAAAACTAAGAAAATCAAAATAAGAAATTGCAGTTTTTTCATACAAATCATTTCCCTCCTGACAATGACATTTACAAAAACGTTGCGTTCTTAAATAAGAATAAATTTAATTCATTGATTGTTCATTGCTCCTTATTCTATAGTCCTTGTTTCTCGGTTCAATTTATGAACGGTAGCAGATTGTTTTAGGATAATGGCAATCATCATGGCTATTTCTTAAATTGTACTATGAAAAAAATCCTTCTTCCACTGCTATTTTTTTGTACGATATCAAATGCGCAAAGCTGGACTGATACTATTGCTATGATCGATAAAATTTTAAACCGCTACGGTACTGAAACTCCCGGTGCACAATTAGCTATCAGCCGTAATGGAGAGATCATTTATTCTTCAGCACGTGGAATGGCAAACCTTGAATATAATGTACCTCTGACCAAAACATCTAAGATCGAAGCCGGATCAGTGTCTAAACAATTTACTGCTGCAGCTATTTTATTATTACAGCAACAAGGCAAACTTTCACTAAATGATGATATACGTAAATATGTTCCGGAAGTCAGGGATTATGGAACGCCCATTACTATACGCCATTTAATGGATCATACAAGCGGGTTAAAAGATTGGGGTAGCATAGCCGAAATTACAGGCTGGCCCAGAGGAACAAAAACTTATAACAATGATAATGCACTGCAGATCATTTCGCAGCAAAAAACGCTGAACAATAAACCAGGTGATGAATACATCTACAGCAATTCGAATTATACTTTAATGACCATTATCGTTGACAGGGTTAGTGGTACCAATCTATCTGCTTTTACAAAAAAATACATTTTCGATCCGGCAAACATGAAGAATACTGAATGGAGAGATAATTACAAAAAAGTGGTTCCCAACCGTGCTATAGCATACAGTAAAAGCGGTGCAAATTATCTAACCGATATGCCAAATGAATATGTATATGGGCATGGCGGATTACTGACTACGTCTGAAGATCTTTTGGCGTGGAATCATTTTTATCTCAATGGAAAGTTTGGCAATCCTTCTTTGTTATTAAAACAACTGGCTACAATTCCTTTCAATAATGGACGCCTTCATAATTATGGAGCAGGGCTTGTAGTAGATTCGGCAAATGGATGGGCCATGGTAACGCATAGTGGCGCCACAGCAAGTTACCGGGCTAACCTGGATCATTTTCCACAACTTGGTTTATCAATTGCCTGGTTGAGTAATACTTCGCAGGGGAATCTTGGTGATGTCCCTTCTTCAGTTCGCAACCTGCTTGTAAAAAATCTTCTTCCTGCACCCCTACAGTCGATGCCTGTGAAAGGAATTGATTTTAAAACGTTCATCCCTTACCTCGGTTCTTACCGGGAAAGCCGGCTGGGTTCTGGTGTGAGATTATACATGAAAAACGATAGTATTTACAGTGAAACCAATGGCGGGCCCTTGCCCTCTTTAAGTGCTAATAGTTTAGCCGTGGGTCGTGGCCGTATTCTCTTCTTGTCTTCATCACCTCGCACACTTCATTTTATAAGAGCCGGTGGCGATACGCTTTTGTATAATGGAGTAGATTCTGCGAGGTTGGATGGAAAATCAATGAATGAATATGCAGGCAGTTATTTTTCAGAAGAAGCAGATACAAAAATTACGATAAGAATAAAGGATAACAAATTGGCCATTTACCGCTCAAATGGTAGCGAAACTTTTATTAGTCCTGTTTATAAAGACGGGTTTTATTTTCCAGGCGGTGATCTGTCTTTCGAACGCGACAAAAAGGGAACGATCTCCCATTTTTTTATTTCTATTCCGAGAGCAAGAAAAGTGCAGTTTGTAAAGATGGGGAGGAGAGGTAATTTATTTTAGATAAGTCATTTATGTTGCCGGTGAAAAATACCAGCAACGGCAGAAAAACCTTTACTATGAAATGTTTATTTTCTGCAGTCTTTCTTTTGATGACAAGTTTGTCATTTGCACAATCTCCTTTGCAAACAACGATCAGCAAAGAAATGGATTCGTTGCTTTGCCCAAAAGGATATGCTTCCATTGGTCATCCATACCCAGAATTTAGGATAACAAGCGAAACCAGAGAAGTAGATAACAAAAGCCTAAAGGGTAAAGTGGTGTTGATTAACTTTTGGTTTGAGGGCTGCCATCCTTGTATGGCGGAAATGGAAGCCCTCAATGAACTTTTCAAAAAGATGAAGGGCAACAACGACTTCGTATTTATTTCCTTAACAAGGGACAATCAAGAAGCCATCAGAAGGGTCAAAGAAAAATACGCCTTATCATTCGAAGTCTTTTCCACAAGTGAAAAAGAATGCCATCGGCTAATCTTTGGTTGCGGCTATCCCACCAGTATCGTTTTAGATAAAACAGGGACAGTCAAATATCGGCACATCGGTGGCTCGCTTAAAAAGGAGGAGGCAAAGGAGTTTATCATGATGACCCTACTATCCGAAATCCAAAGTCTGCTTTGAGTGCCGCTAACAGCATTTGCAAAGGCATGACTGAAGTGCTAACTTTCAACGATAAAACACTATTCAACTCTAAAGCAAAAGTGAAGCTGAAGTAATTCTAATTCAATGCCTTCGCAAATGCTATGGACGGTACAGGCCCAAAGCATAGGAATTAAATCTTATTTTTTTAAATATTAAAAATTTCATTTTTTTAAAAAATTAAAGTATTTTGATATAATCTAATAACCCGTACCGGTTTTATTTTAAAAAATAAACTTGAAACTATGAGAACTGAATTATTTATTATGATCGCTTTTTTTGTATGCATAATGCTTTTATATAAAAAAAGCGGATTACATAACAACTGGAAGAGAGATCTGTAATTTCTTCTACAGGTCGTTAAATTAATAAGCAGAAATCTCTGATTCTGATCTGTTCTGATATTTCATAATTTATCATAACCAACCTTACATCTTAACCTCATAAATCATTATCGTGGCGCAACTTTGCCTTTGGCACAGTTTTCATCTTATTCAAACGAATGAATAAGATAAGCACAGCCACAAATCCAAAGCAACGTGGATTAAAACAACTCAATTACCTGGCAAAATTGATGGATGCCCAATTTCGTGTGCCGGGAACTAATTTTCGTTTTGGGTTGGATGGGATCATTGGCCTGATACCGGGTGCCGGTGACCTGTCCACCTTTGCCGTGTCGGGCTACATGGTATGGGTAATGGCAAACAACGGGGCAAGCGGTTTGGTATTGGCCCGCATGACATTCAACATTCTGATAGATGCCATATTTGGTGCCATACCAATATTAGGGGATTTGTTTGATGTGGCTTTTAAAGCCAATATGCGCAACATGCGCTTAATGCAGCAACACTATGAAGAGGGCCGTCACAGGGGTTCTGCCTGGAAATTTATTGTTCCCGTTTTAATTGTTGTATTTCTAATTATAATTGCAATTATCTGGGCTACTTATAAATTACTGGCAAGCCTTTTTTAAGACATTCTTTCTCCTTCAATCTTATCATTTTTTTCCTATAGGTCCTTTGGGATTAAATTCATTCCTGTTTATTGCAGTACATCAAGCGATGGCTTCCTGTTGTCAAACTATTTTTTTTAATGCCCTTACCTTGAGTTGTTTTGTGTTGAGATATTAACTCAACAAACATTTTATTAAATTCTAAATTTTTTTTATGAAACAAACAACTAAGTTTCCAGGTATCAAATTGCTGGCTTTCCTTGTGATATGTGCAGGGTTATTTTCTTTTTCTTCAAAAATGGGTGGTGATCATTTTGAAGTTTTTCTCAACAAAAAATTAGTGTTCCGTGAATTTGTGCACATGGCGAAAGGTGTTAAAAGTTTTGAACTCGATCAAACCAATCCCAATGCAACCTTAGATATTTATTATGGTCATTGCGGGCAGACAGGTAAATCAAGAAGCATCATTATAAAAGATGCGCAAGAT
>JALZIY010000231.1 GCA_030860085.1 Bacteroidota bacterium
GTGTTTGCGGCTTCCTTATACTTTTATGTTAGCTGGATATCATTTGCGGATGGCTTTAATATTCCACTTGGATGGTTGTGGGCTATTACAATTGATGTAGCCAGGGTTTTGAGTCCAATGGATAGAATTATCCTTATGTCAGCCACTGTTCCTGTCAGGCCCCCGGAGGAAGCCCTGTACAATCCTACTATGTAGTTGGCAGAATCGAGATATAATATTACAACTTGTTCCTGCATTGCAATAGTGTTGTCAAAGCTATCCATTATATAAATTGCTGCGTCGGCAGAGGAACGTATCATCAATTGCTTTATGGTTCCTTTATTCATTTTATAACCAACTGTGTTTCGTTTACGGTGTGTTTTATTTGTTTCATGATAAATTAAAGTGCGCATCCATTTAGCTCCCTTAGAGGGAAAGATGGATGGACAGGTTTATAGTTAACAAATGTTGGAGGCAGAAACCCGGATGCTCCAGTCCTTAGCTATATAGATATGAGAGCCTTTGAAAATGGTGATTGGTTGAAGAGTACCTAGATGGTAATGGATGTAAAATTGTAGGGTACTTTAAGGATTCTATTTAGAAATTGGAACGAGAAATTCTAAATAACAAAATTGGTTTTCTGAAGTAGTTGTTCATCGGCCACCAGTGTTAGCGACAGCTTACTTCATAAAGTTAATCAATTGCTTTAGGCCTTCTTTAGTCATGCAAAAACCAATCCTCCCAAACTGAGACTTGAAGCATCAATTCCAACTTAATGAGCGAAATATCTATTGAAAATTGGTTATTAATATTATTGGTTCTGCCTGTAGTGGTAGCAAGTGTAGTGTCCCTTATCGTTTACTTCGTGATAAGGAAAAAAAGAAGAGCATAGATTCTTTTAAGCAGTCTTTATTTTGCCTTTTAGCCTTTTCAATACAAATACTACGGCAACAAGAGCTAAAACTGGTAAGAAGAATAAAATCATTATCCACGACTTATCAATTAATTCACCCATATATTTTTCTTCATTAATGTAAGGTCTTGTGAAATAGTCTTTTCATCATTTTCTGTGAGTTCCCCACCCCTTAAGTTCTGATAATACTTTCTTCCAAATGCCAGCGCTTGTTCTTTATCGCCAGATAAAAGAGCAACACTATATTCATGTCTGAGTTCTGCATCAAAATCTATTTCTTGTTGCCCGCTTCTTTGTCTTGGTTCAGATTTTTTTAAATAAGTGCTATTAAAATAATAAAATACTCCTGCTGCAACTGCAATTAAAACTACAATTAACAATAATAATTTAATATCCATATCAAAAATTTTTTTTATTAGAAATATCTTTAGCACATACTGCAATAATGATAGGGTAGGCAAGGAAGGGAAAAGCAATTCAAAGTATTGAAGAGCCGCTAAAGTTAGAAATGGATTCACAAATTATTTCTTATACTATAATTCCACAACGGAAAAGCACTACGTATATATACTTTTCAAATCGAGTAATTATCGGTGATGGTGGGTATAATGTTAATAATTATTTTCATGGCGTGAATAACTACTATCCTATTTTATATAAAAGCCAACTATGAAAGACAATATGAAAAGTCATTAGGTGATGTTAGTGACTTCATATTTAATTTTGCAAAAACCAAAAACCAACCCCAAACAATATATTGTTGGGGTTTTTATTTTATTGCTGATTGCACATGAAGGAATTAGCTTTTGAAATACTATTATCGCTTAGACTTTTACTGATACAAGTATGGTTTAGGGTGTTTGCACCTTTTCCAAGAATCAACAATAGTTTTCATCGTTACTTTAATTTCATCAACCGAATTTTCTTTTATAAAAAATCCATGTACTGCCATTTCAAAAGCTTGTTCAATACGGGATTATCCGATGTGGTGTAAAAAATATAAGAAATTGATTTTTTACGTAAGTATTCATTATCATTTATTAATTTTTTTAAGTCCGTTCCCTTCATGCCTGGAAGATTTATCTCGGAAAGTGTTATAAATGGCCTGTCTTGCGTTTTTTCTAAATAAAGCAATACTTGTGATGCCTAAAAACTTTAATTTCATTTTCAATACCTAATTCATCTAATGCTTCTTGCAAAACCAAACTATCGTCCGGGTCATCTTAAATAACCACTATAGGTCCAACGATATCCATAAATAGGCAGATATATAAAGAATAAGTGTATGTCTATTTAACAAAACTGAGTTGACAGTTTATTTTATTCTGGGGATTGGAATAATCAATAGCGGTTTATAGAATAAATTTATAAGCACAATAGAATATTTCTTATCAAATGCTTATAATAACCAGCAAGCAATTTTTAGCCCTTGAATTGTAAAAAGATTTTGGAATACAGTGTTCCTGATCAATAAATACTCATTTGCGTTTAAAGGCTTAAAACGAAAAGCCTTCAAATTTAGAGGCTTTATACGAACGACCTACACTAGGCATAGGGAGCTGAAATTTAAGAATCACCGCAATGATGCAATACACC
>JALZIY010000255.1 GCA_030860085.1 Bacteroidota bacterium
ACCCCACGGGATCACCATCGGTACAATAGGGCAAGTCAGGAAATTTTCTGCGTAAGGATGCGTTAGCAAATAAGTTACCAATGCCACCTTCAATATCTATCCAGCTATCAGCTCTTGTGGCACCTGAATGATAGCTAATGCTATAAAATTTTTCTTTTTTCTCCATCAGGTACGCAGCCAAAGCTTTTAACATGCGGCCACGTTCATGAAAGGTCATTTTCCTTAAAGCAGGATTTCCAACTGTTCTGCCATATTCAAGCATCTCATCAAAAGGAAGTCCTTTAGTGGAAGCATTTGAAATAATTTCTCCATTTACGGCGTCATAAAGCGGCTGGCCCTCCCCATCTCCTGTAATCCATTTGCCGGTAATGTAATTTTCAAGTTTACCCCTGCCCCCGTTCCCGCCCCCATCCCCTAAAGGGGAGTTAGTGAATCGTTTCATTATATAAGTTTCTATTTTTTATAACCTGATTTATTTTTTTTAATTGAAGGAAGTAAAGTTATTTGAAAATACTTTTGATTATTAATCACTAATATGAAATTCATTTACATCGGCCTCATTGTATTGCTATCTGGCAATTGTAAATCCGTCTCCAGCAAAAGCAGTACTGATTGTAAAGGAGAACCGGTAGCAGACTGTATTTGTACCATGCAATACGATCCTGTTTGCGGTTGCGATAATAAAACTTATAGCAATGATTGTGTTGCGAGATGCGCCGGTATAAAAAACTGGAAGAAAGGCGAGTGCCCTCCTAAACCATAACCCCAAATTGCCTTAAATGATGCACGGCATGTTTGTGCAATAGCTGTACATTTTGCTCAAAGTTCAAATCACCAAAAAAAGGATTGAGTGTGCGTTGCTGATTGTTTTCTTTAAATACGCTGAAAAAGAAATCAATTTCTGTTTCCAATTCCTTCAATGCTTCTTCCATTGAAATATTTCGTACCGGGGGTGGCACTTCAGGCAGCAAAGGATTAGGTGTATTTTCTTTAAAGGGTTTATCAGACATTAAAAACGCCTGTGCTTTTTGAACTTGGTCTTCAGGTGTTAATAATTTTGTGTTTGGTATTTTTCCCGAAGCAATCTTTACATAATCTGTATAATGTTCAACCATTTGTTGTAAAGACATTTTGCCCCATACTGGTGGCGTTACACTATCTACAGATTTAAGATAAGAAAGGAAATCTTTTTTTAAGAAGTCAATTTTATTGCTTGTCATAATTTTCCCGTGTCAATACTACCTCTTCAATCGATTGCCGGAGGGCTTCAAAAATATCATTAACACTGCCCTCGCCTTTTACAATTTCAAACTTATCCTCTTCTTTATAATGTTGTGCAACCTGGGAAGTATCTTTTTTATAAACAGCAAAGCGATTCCTTATTATTTCTTCATTGGTATCATCTGACCTACCTGATGTTTCCCCTCTTTTTAATAAACGGCTCACCAGTTCATCTTCACTGACTTCTAAAGCAATCATTTTACTGATTGATGTTTTTTTAAGGTCCAACAATTTATCCAATGCTTCTGCCTGCGCTACTGTCCGGGGAAAGCCGTCAAATAAAAATCCCTTTGCATCTGCATGTTTTTCTATACAACTGTCAATCATACCAATTACAACCTCATCCGGCACCAACTGACCCCTGTCCATGAATTTTTTAGCTTCCATTCCCAATGCCGTTTTATCTGTAATTTCCTGTCTTAACAAATTACCGGTTGAAAGATGAATCAAACCAAACTTTTCTACGATCTTTTCTGATTGCGTACCTTTTCCACTACCTGGCGGGCCAAATAAAATAATGTTGAACATGTTGGTTGCTGGACGTTTGAAACAAATATAATTGAAAAAAAATAAGTTAGATTTTAACAGGGCAAATAGATTTCATCTATAATTTATCAGACGAACCAGATGATTGTAAAAAGTCTGTGATACATTTTCTCAACCCTTTATTGATTGTAATTCAATAGCTTTAGACAGTAAAAACCTTGTTATGAAATTCATTACAATCAGGATAATTTTTCTATTACTCGTTGTTTTTCAACAACAGCTATTTGCTCAAATAAACTTAACCGAAGCCTTACCCGTAGACCCGAATGTAAAGATTGGACAGTTGCCAAACGGCCTTACTTATTACATTCATAAAAATTCGAAACCAGAAAAAAAAGTAGAGCTAAGACTGGTGGTGAATGCGGGCTCAGTGCAGGAAGAAGACAACCAGCGCGGTCTTGCACATTTTATGGAGCACATGGGTTTTAACGGGTCAAAAAATTTCCCCAAGAATGAATTAGTAAGTTACCTGCAGAAAGCAGGTGTAAGATTTGGCGCTGATTTAAATGCCTACACGAGTTTTGATGAAACGGTTTATATGTTGCCTATTGGCACCGAAGATCCGGCTATACTTGAAAAAGGATTTACAGTGTTGGAAGACTGGGCTTTTAATAATTTGATGGATAAAAATGAAATTGAAAAAGAAAGGGGTGTTGTGTTAGAAGAATCGAGACTTAGTAAAGGCGCACAGGAAAGAATGAGCCGCCAATATTTTCCGCTGCTTTTTAATGGATCAAAATATGCCGAGCGGTTACCAATTGGAAAAGATTCTGTTTTATCAAACTTCAAGCCTGAAGTATTACAGCAGTTTTATAAACAATGGTATCGCCCAAATCTTATGGCGGTAGTGGTAGTTGGCGATATTGACCCGGCTTTAGCAGAGAGCAAAATAAAAGCGCATTTCAGTAAATTTCAAAACCCGGCAAACGCACCGGAGCGGCCTGCCATCATACCCATTAAGCAACGGACAAAGTCTGAAGCAATTGTTATTACAGATGAAGAAGCTACCAATACGATTTTGCAGATATACAATTTTGTAAAACCTGCCAAACAAATCACAACCTGGGCAGATTATCGTGAAAGCATTGTAGAAAATTTAATGGTGTCGTTGATCAGCCAACGTTTACAGGAGCTAACGCAAAAAGAGAATCCTCCTTTTGTTTATGCCTTTACGGGAATGAGTCCTTTCCTGCGCGGATACCAGGCATTTACATCTTTTGCTGTACTCGGTGACAATACCGTGCAGGAGGCAGTGGATGCCCTGATTGCAGAAACCGAAAAAGCGAAACAATTTGGATTTTTGCAGGCTGAATTAGAAAGAGCAAAAGCAACTTTATTAAACAGTTCAGAAACTGCTTTTAAAGAAAAAAATAAATCAGAGTCGGGCATGATCGTATGGCAATATGTAAACCATTTTTTACAAAAAACACCTATACCCGGCGTGGAGAACCGGTATAATTTTATTAAACAGGTGTTGCCATCCATTACACTGGAAGAAGTAAATGGATTAGCTAAAAAAATGCCCGATAACACTAATGCATTTGCCCTGGTTACTGCACCAAATAAAGAGAAAGATAAATTGCCTAACAATGAAGTTTTATTAAATACATTAGTTGCTGCTACAGGTAAGCCGGTAACTGCTTATGAAGAAAAAATCATCGCCGGCAAATTGTTAGATGCGGAACCAACTCCAGGCAAAGTCACATCAGAAAAAAAGAATGAAAAGTTAGGCACTACGGATATTATTTTAAGTAATGGTATTACCGTAACCCTAAAACCCACCACCTTAAAAAATGACCAGGTATTGATGGATGCATGGCGCTGGGGCGGATA
>JALZIY010000258.1 GCA_030860085.1 Bacteroidota bacterium
GGCGGTATAACCGCAGGGCTTTGGCGTAGTCCCCCAACACAACGTACGCCCCCGCTATGCGAACGAACGAGAGGGCTTCGCCTTTTGGATACGCCAATTGTTGGGACAGGGCAAATGCCGTCCGGGCCAGCATAATGGTAGAATCAGGTTTGGTGTAGCCGTATTCATACGCCAACCGCAACAACGTCATAACACGGGCAGTGTCTTCGCCGGAGCTGCGCAATTCCCGGTGCAAGCTGTCTGTATAATGCTGTTGAGCGGTGGCCCTGCCCAGCCAAAGGGTAAAGAACACAATTGCCTTATAAGGAAGGAGGTGCTTCTGCATGGCAGCGACATTAAGACGGAACGACAACAGAAATATACCGAAATTCAACAAGCAAAGCGTGCCGTTAAAGTTCTTTTGTTCTAACGGTTTTACTACGACTTTCGCATCGGGCTTACGGAAGGTTTCTTACGGTGGCTTTCGAGGTGCAGTTTTTCTTTGAGGAGGTTAAAATCCAACGGCTTGGTTAAAAAACCATCCGCTCCCAAACCCATGGCCTGCCGGTGATTTTCTTCGTCGCCCTGAAGCGTTGTTCAAAAAGAGTTTGCACATCCTGCTCGTCGTCCACTACCAATATCTGGATAAATCGTAGGTTGAGGATTTCTGTTTACAAAGTACGGGCATTTACGCCGAAGCCGGTAATTGAACAATAAATTCCGCATATTCACTTTCTTTTGTATTCACTCTTATTTCGCCGTTATGTGCTTTTACAATATCATAACTCAGAGATAAACCTAATCCTGTTCCCTGCCCGGTTGGTTTGGTAGTAAAGAAAGGTTGAAATATTTTATCTAATATTTTTTGAGGAATACCATTGCCATTGTCGGCAACACTTATTTCAATTTTGCCCCCATCCCCTGAAAGGGAGCCGAGTCTTTTGGTTGATACAGTCACTATTGGTTCGTATTCCATACCCCCCTTTAGGGGATGGGGGTTTTTCTTTTTTTCTGCAACTGCATAAAATGCATTGGTAATTAAATTAAGAATCACCCGACCTATATCCTGCGGAATAATATTGATGTTTCCAATCGTTTCATCATAATCAGTTTTCAATATTGCATTGAATGATTTATCTTTTGCCCGCAACCCATGAAAAGCCAGGCGTAAATATTCATCCGCCAGTTTATTAATATCTGTTGGTTCTTTCACCGCACTGCTACTGCGGCTATGTTGCAGCATCCCTTTTACAATGCCATCCGCCTGTTTGCCGTGATGCAATATTTTTTGGAGGTTTTGTTTTACATCACCCGCAATAGCAATGGCATCTGCTTTATTATCATTCCCAAGTTCAGCTATCATTTCATCCAATAACTCCGTGCTCACTTCAGAAAAATTGTTGACGAAGTTTAAGGGGTTTTGAATTTCGTGTGCAATGCCCGCGGTGAGTTCGCCGAGGGAAGCCATTTTTTCGGATTGTACTAATTGGGCTTGTGCCTGTTTTAAATCCACCAATGTTTTTTCAATTTGCTCCTTAGCTGATTCAAGTTTATTGAAGTCTTCGTACCGGGCATAGGCAATTGAAAATGTTTCAGCCAATGATTTTACTAAATCAATTTTTTCTTTCGCAAGTGGATTTGAATTTCCCACATACAGCATACCCTGTGAAAAAGGAACAAAATGCATATCCAGGGATTCCGGCGGTTTTGCTGTATCCTGGTATGCTTCTGAGCTTTGGATCTGCCCTTGCTCAATCATGGTTTGCATCCAGTTCACAAACGCTTCCTTATCCCAATGCTCAGTATAAACAAGACCCTTACGCCAGTGATCAACGGAATTAGCAGTAACAGAATTTGCATGGAATGGTACATTCATTACACCGAGGGAATGTCCATCTGGTGCTGATAAATAAATTTTTACTTCTGTATTAATTTCATCTATAATAAAAACGCCACACCGAAAAAAAGGAACTTCCAACATCATAAGCTCCCGCCATATTATCGGGGTGATGCGCTGGAGATCATCTGTTGTACGCATAGAAGCAATTTCTGCACGCACCCGGTCCAGTGACGATTCCTTTATTGCCTCCAGTGCCCTTGCTTCTGCTTGTTTCAGATCTTCAAATCTTTTGTAAGCGAGACTGAAAGCATTGGCAAAACGTCGTATAACTTTTATTACTTCTTCAGTAAAAGGTATTTGCCTAAAAAAATAGATTCCACCAGAAAGAAAAAAGGTACAGTAATAGTATTGACAATCGCTACCTGAAACACTTGCACCTGCCGCAGCGTCCGGGAGTTTATAGTTATCTCCCGACATTGTATCATAATAACTTATTAAATCTTCCCCTTGTAATGTATAATAAAAATCTTCCTGCTTTTCCCAGGCAGCAAATACTCCCTGCAACATTGGATGAACGTCCATTGATTCATTACCCGAAAAGTTTACTTCATATCCTTCATTTGTTGTTGTAGTTGTCCAGACATCAACAGAGCGATTATCAGCATTCATTATACCGATGCCGCAACGGAGTGTTTTTAATTCAAGCTTATCCAATTCCCTAAAAATAACCGATACTACCTGCTGAAGGTCCTGGCTTTTATTCATGGCCATCGTTTGGGCTCTTACCCTCTCCAGGGCTGCTTCAATTTTTGCTTCTTTGGCCTGTGCTTCTGCTTTTTGCAGATCGAGGAAACGGGTATATGCCAGGTTAAATACTTCGGCAGACCGCTTGAGTAAATGTTTTGAATCATCTGATGCTTCCTTATTGGTAATAAGCAGCATGGTACCACCGAAAATTTTTGAATAATTATAGTAAAGGGCATCGGGTATTAAAATTTTACCAGTCTCATCATGCTCTACAACTTCGGGAACAACTTCTTCTAAATATTCGTACCATTCTTTTAACATCTTATAATCTGCTACTATTGTATAATCTGTTTCCGCTGAATAATATTTTTCCTTGTCTTTGTAGGCTCTTGCGGTTTTGGTCCAATTCAATAAAACTTTACCATGAATTATTTTTCCATTGGGGTCGCTGGCATGGCGGTATGAATACCACGCCTCAAATTCCTCACTTTTTTCTTCATAGACATGAATAAGAACGGATTCTAATTCCTTTTCTCCTAATCCTGCCATTTGTTCCCTTAATACATGAATTATCTCTAAAAGACCTTCGGACGTATGCATAGCCATGGCACTGGATCTCACCCTCTCCAGCGCTGCTT
>JALZIY010000377.1 GCA_030860085.1 Bacteroidota bacterium
ATCCATAAGGGAGCTCGTTTTACAAAGCCTGCCACTACGTCAAAGCTCCCCCCTACTCCCATAATGAACGGAATGTTAATCACACTTTTATAC
Organism: Bacteroidota bacterium; assembly: GCA_030860085.1. Taxonomy (GTDB): domain Bacteria; phylum Bacteroidota; class Bacteroidia; order Chitinophagales; family Chitinophagaceae; genus Flavisolibacter. Next base: position 94 of record JALZIY010000377.1, read on the forward strand.
GTGTTCAAGAAAATTTCTTTTTTGGGAGAAGCCATGGCAACAAAAAGTATATCAGCGCCGGTGCCGGCAATGTGTCTTGCCAGGCCGGACTCTTCTTCCTTTATGAAATAACCATTGCAATGCCCGGCAATGATTCTCTTTCCATAAAGGCTGCTGTAGGTATCTACTACTTGATTTACCACTTCTTCCCTAGCACCCAAAAAAAAGATCCGGTAATTTTTTTGGGCTGACAACTTAACCAATGCTTCCATTAAATCAATACCAGCCACCCGCTCGGGTAGATGCTTATTCAAAAAACGGGCGGCCCATACTACAGCTTGCCCGTCTGCATTAATAATATCGCAGTTAATGATGGATGCTTTTAACGCTGCATCTTTTTGTGCGTTCACTAATTTTGCGGCGTTTACCACTACATGATGTATTGATCTCTTTTCAGCAATGGCTTGATCAATGATAGAAATGGTTTGTTGCATGGTTAATGCATCCACCGGAACATTACAAATGTTTACTCGTTTCATTTTTTTCAAAGTTTAGGTACGTAGATAGTGCATAAAACATCCAGGCCTGGGCCCAACGTATATATGCAATTTTAGAGGAAAAATATTTATTAATCTGATAATAAAAATAACCTTTATCAGATTGCATGTTTTTGATTGTCCACAGTAATACTTTATCAATTAATTCTCTGTGCTCTTTAAATTTACCCAGCTTAGACATGGTAATAACCATTTGAGCAGGTGCATGAATATCAATAGGGTACATAGAATTATTATAATATTTCGGAATACCCTCTTCGGTAAAAAAATTATTTATATAATAATGAAACCCCTTGTCTAAATGGTACTTATACTGATAGTCCTCGGAAAATTTCATGTAATCCGCAATACATTCCAAATTATATCCTGTATGAAAATTGTCCACCCAGTGGTGAAAGGGCAAAGTACCATAGCTCCAGGAGCCGTTCTCTTTTTGATAACGGCAACAAAATGAAACCGACTTTTTCGCTTCCTCCACCAGCTCTTTTTCCCCGGTAAATCCATACACTCTTGCCAGAAGTCTGCTTCCTAAGAGGGAAGCATTGAAGACAACGCTTTTATCCAATGGAGAATAGGAGAATGAAAAGTCTCCCCTATCATCATATGTTCGGTTGAGGTCTTTGAGTATAAAAGAACAAGTGCTTCTTGCCGTATTTAGTAGGTGCTCCTCTTTGGTAATTTCATACGCATCCAACAAGGCATTGGCAATAAATGTTGAAGCTACCACAGTAGGGGTATGCTTGGGTTGAAAAAAAGCACGAGCCTGCCAATCAAAGTTATAGCCCCAACAGGTGCCGCTCAATTCTTTATTGGATAGTTGCCCGATGAGAACTGTAAAAGAATTTATTTTATCCCTGTACTCCTGCCGAGGTTCTTTCCGGTAAAGGTTGCAATAACCCGCCAGAAACAACCCTATTGCTTTTGGATTGTAGTCTTTTTTCACCCCCAACAGCGGTCTCAGGTTTATGGGAGAACGCTTAAATGTCTGGATCCAGGCTAACCGCACTAACCGGTTTCCGGAAATGATAGGAAGCGATTGAAGAAACCGGCTTGTTAAACCATCATACGGGTCATACCCTTTAAAATCTTCTTTCTTGCAATACGATAGCAATTGGTTGAATGAGTCATGTATTTCTTTAGGCATGTAAATTTATCTCCTGGGGTAATCCTGTATATAAACTATCCAGTATTTTAAACGTAGTAATGGTTGTAAGACATATTGATCTAAAACTAATGGGACTATCCTTTCCATCACGTACGGCGTTTAAAAAGGAATTCACTTCTTCTTTATGCCCTTTGCCTGATGATTTAAGTTTTACCTGTTTTCCGTTTTTATATAACATGCCCTCCCTGAAATCATTGATTACACCGACATTCCCGGCACTAAATACTTCGATGGATTCTTTAGGCATAGATTTATCACCATTAGCAAGATAAGTAAGGTTACCTACCGAACCATCGTCAAACTTCACCACAATGACTATGTTATCTTCCGCGGTAATTTTGTTGTTTCCGGTATTAATAGATTCTGCAAAAACCTTCACCGGTTCAGCCTTTGTAAAGTATTGCATTAGGTCGATAAAATGACACATTTCTCCTATAATTCTGCCCCCGCCAATTTCAGGTTGTTGAATCCAGTGATCTTTCATAATTAAGCCTGCATTTACCCGGATGTTTACAACCATAGGTTCTGATGCAGAATAAAATGCGTTTCGGATGGTTTCACTGATCGGTGCAAACCGCCTGTTGAACCCAACCATTAGGGTTTGGTTGAACTGCTCTTTAGCATGCATCACGGATTGAAGTTGCTCCATACTGATGGCAAGGGGCTTTTCAACAAAAACTTTTTTGTTTGCTTTTAGTGCTTTCACCACCAGATCGGCATGCGATGAATGCGGTGTGGCAATAAATATGGTGTTTATGCTTTCGTTGCTTAAAACATCATTAATTTCGGAAGAGCAAAAGTTAAATTTAAATTTGTCCGCTACATTTTTTGAAGATATACCTGTTGAGGTAACAACACCATCTAAAGAGGCACCCCATGCTTTCACATTGGGTATAAGATAGCTTTGGGCAAAGCTGCCAGCACCTACAAAACCAGCATTAATGGACGAAAGCGGACTATTCTTTACTTGTACCAGGGTATTGCGTTTTGCATTATTGGTAGTGTATTTCAGAAGAATGCCAATATGTGGTTCTTTTGTTTTACCTAAAATAATATCGTATGCCTGTTCGGCATTATCAATATCAAAAACATGTGTAATTAACGGAGTTATATCAATAGCCTTTCGTGCCAAAAGATCGAGGAAAGCTTCCATATTCCTTTGTTCGGTCCATCGTACATAAGCAAACGGATAATCAGTTCCATTGTCTTCATATTTTGTATCGTACCTGCCAGGGCCATAGGAACATGACATTCTTAAATCCAACTCTTTTCTATAAAAATGCGGATCTCTCGGAATGTCCATTTTAACGGCACCGACTACTATAATTTTACCTTTTTTCCGGGCTATTTGTGCAGAAAGTTCAATAGGGTCGTTAGAGGGGGCGGCAGCCGTTATAATGATGGCATCAAATCCATGACCGTTCGTAAAATTATCACAGGCAGCTATTAAATTCGGATCGTTTCTGTGCAGTGCTTTGTTGGCAGCAGTCTCACTGGCCAGTGC
>JALZIY010000381.1 GCA_030860085.1 Bacteroidota bacterium
ATCTTACCAACCGCTTAAAGCGTAAGCCTGCTTTATCTTATATTGGTTTAGTGACCGGCACCGGGCAATTAGTTATGGGAATAGCAAATGTAAAATCAACAAGCATGCTCCCACGCATAAATGGAGGTGAAACGTACACTTCCTATAGAGCTCAGAATAATTTATCGTATGCAAATATTGCTATGGGTACAACCACTATCATCACCAGTGCATTAAATCTTGCAATGCAAAAGAAGAATAAAGGCAAAAAAAACGCCTATGGTTTTTACAGCTATCCTAACTACACGAATACAGTATCCATGGGTTTATCAATTACAAGGAAAATATAATATCGCTCGGCCTCGTCCTTTTTGAGTTGACGTTATAGAACTAAAATAAGTTAGCCGTAGCAACTGTGCTACGGCTTAAACTCTTCTGCTGATGTGGCATCCTTTAGACAGGATGAACTCTAATTTTTAAATAACGTTTAAACGACGATGAATCAAGGTTATATCACCCACAAATTTCATTGGGGTAATTAATTTAGACAAAACAATATTTAAATCTTCTCCAGGTTTACCGCCCTCGCTCATTTTGAATTTTATGTCAATGTAACTGGTACCGTTAGATCTCACTGAATCCCTCCTGGTAGTATCCTTATTATTCATGTTGTTCATATTTCTGATTGAGGTATCCCTGTTCATGTTGTTCATATTTCTCATTGAGGTATCCCTGTTCATGTTCATTGTATCTTTTCTCATCGAAGTATCCCTATTCATGTTATTCATATTCCTCATTGAGGTATCCCTGTTCATGTTATTCATATTATTCATACTCGTATCTGTGACGGCCATATTGGGATTCATTTGGTTAGCCATCTCACCAGTATCTACCCTGTAAATGTTTGTAACAACAGCACCATCTCCACCAATCCATTCTAATCTCGTTTGACCGCTACTGGTATCTAAAAGAGTAACCTGGTAGGCACTGTCTCCGCTTGCTACCCTAAGCTGCTTAACTGAATACAATGCTTTTCCATATTTGCCTGATGCTAAACTCGCCGCCTCCTGGGGTACAAAAGTTTCTATTACAGGTAAAGCAGGTGGATCTGTTGCACCTCTCATATCACGTGCAGCAACCCTACCGGAAATATTTGTATTCATACGCATAGTATCCTGAGCAATTACTGTGGCATTTATTGCCAATATTGATAATGCGAGAATAGTCTTTTTCATATAACTTTTTTTTAAATGACAGAATCTGATATTTATTTCTTTGCAACTTTAATGCCTATAATTTATTGTTTCAATTAAACTTTAAAAAATTATGCATTCACCGCCATCCTTATAAAAGTCTCATTTTACAAAGGTCATCCCGGAAGGTGAAATAGAGGCTACCCAATAGTGTGGATAAGAGGCTGCATTCCTTCCCTGGTTGTTTTATTTGTCAGGATGGTACCGTTATAATTAATGCCGTAAGAAACAAACCGCCATCCATAATTTTATTTTTTCAACAACATTGATTTCTTCGCCTCCACGAGGCTATGTTCGTGTGTCCATAAAGCATTTTTTATAGGATGAATGCTATGCCCTGCGGATTTCTATGACCATAAGAATAGATGGAAGACCGTACACCGGAAGTATTAAGAAATGGATTATCGGACGGTATGCTTCTATCATCCTTTATGCGGTGTACTTTGCCATGATCATTGCTTAAACCTAAGTGCCGCCCCTAAATGCGAAAAAAGTATGAATTTTTGGCCAATGGAGGGTTTGTTTTGAAGCGCTGTTATCAATTGTAGAAATATAAATGATGCAGAATTTATATAACTTGAACAATCATTTCCTTTCCGGTATTCAAAAGTTTATTAATGAAAATAATAACAACTGAAATACATTTTATGACCCTTTGGTGGGTATGCCAGCAAGCGTAATATTGCCATTTATCCTTTGAGTGAAATATTTCTTTTTTTATAACAGCCGTATCGCCGGGGTTGCTTTGGGCAGCAAGAAAAAGAAAATTTAAAAAGATTATAAGCAAGCAGCTTTTGTGCATAGATATTTGTATACTTCAATAATACCGCAAGTTCTATCCATATTTACCAAAAATTAACAACGGTAATTCTTTCATTATATCCGGCGGAAAATTTATTAAGGAACTACACCTTAGTGCCAAAAAAAGAGAAACATTCTTTGAAAATTATTTCATTTTTAAAACAGCATAGTTGGGATGTTCAGGGTTTACAACTAACTCCTGCCGTTGACGATGAATTAAAACATCCATCTCTTCCATTGGTATAGCGCCTAACAAAGGCTCACTATCTCCGGGCAGCACAAATGAATTACAGGTTGCTTTTCTATTGGCAAACTTTACATGTACCGGGCCTACTACATCGTATTCAACAACCCGTCCATCAGCTACCTGAACTTTTCGTTTTTCAATTAACGGCAATTCTAATTGGGACTGAATAGTTTCATTAATAGCCATCATATACGCACCGCTATCAACAAGCACGTTTATATGCATACGTTTTATTTCGTCCTGATTCATCAATTTCCGCCGCACCATTTCAAGATCACCAGCATTTATCAATTCTATTTCTGCATATACAAAGCCCATATTATTCATTGATTATTTGTAAAGTACAAAAAAAGATCCCGTCATAGGGGGAGGAAAAGAAGCTGAGTAAACCCTGTGCCCCTCTCCTTTCGATCGCCATAGGTTTACTGAAGACTAAGCTAAAAAGGTTCTGAGGATAAACGCAGATACTCGTTCTACCAATGACATGTAAGAAATTGCATTACCAAACAAAGAGAACTGTAAAGCTGCGGAACTTCAACCTTCCCTATTCATTCAGAACTGTTTCACTATTTGCTTTTTGTAAATAGGCCGTTATGCCACCTTTTAAATTATACAGGTTGGTAAAGCCAAATTTTTCTTCTAATTCACGTATGGCTTTGGCGCTACGGCCGCCAAGTTTACAATGCACCACTACTTTTCTATTCCTATCTATTTTACCGGAATTTTCGCTAACAATGCCTAATGGAATTAACGTAGCGCCTATATTTACTTCAGCATATTCTGCAGGCTCTCTAACATCAATTACCTGGATGTCTTCACCATTCAATTTCCATTTATCAAACTCTTCAACTGAAATTTCTTTTATCGGCTTTTCCACGGCTTTCATTCCGCAGAATTGTTCATAGTCTATCAACTGTGTGATCGTAGGATTCTTTCCATTCACGGGGTTATTTTCATTCCTGCTTATGTTGAATATCCTTGTTTCAAACGTAAGGGCATCAAATACAAAAAATCTTCCTGATAATGTTTCACCAATTCCTGTTACCACTTTGATCACTTCATTTGCCTGCATACTTCCTATGATGCCCGGCAGTACCCCGAGCACACCACCTTCAGCACAATTAGGTACAAGACCCGGCGGCGGTGGAGTAGGATAGAGGTCACGATAGTTTGGTCCCCTTTCTCTTTTAGAATTGACATAGTTAAATACGGATACCTGGCCTTCAAACTGAAAAATGGATGCGTACACATTTGGCTTATCCAGTAGCAAACATGCATCATTTACCAGGTACCGTGTGGGGAAATTATCAGTTCCATCAGCCACTACATCGTAGTATTTAATAATGTCTAAAGCATTCTGCGAAGTAAGCTGTGTATTGTATTTTATGATGTTAATGTGCGGATTTAGGTTCTGCAATCTTTGCTTTGCTGCTTCCACCTTGGGCTTACCTATTTCATCTACACCAAACAACACCTGGCGCTGAAGGTTACTGTCGTCAACCACATCAAAATCCACTATCCCCAAAGTGCCAACACCCGCAGCAGCAAGGTAAAGCAACACAGGACTTCCCAATCCGCCGGAGCCAATTACCAAAACTTTAGAGGCTTTCAATTTTTTTTGTCCTTCCAATCCAAATTCAGGAATGATGATATGCCTGTTATAACGGGCATATTCTGCTTGAGAAAAACTAATATTCTCAGTACTCATGTTTTTTATTTTTTTAGTTAAACACCTCCTGCAATGGCGGGGATAATACTAATCACAGTGTCTTCTTTCACTGCAGTATCTTCTTGTTGAAGATTGCGTATATCATCGTTTCCCACAAATATGTTTACAAACGAACGCAGGCTATCCGTATCATCAAGCAGGTTTTTTTTAAGGTCCGGAAAGTTGAGCGTTAATTCGTTGATCACTTCTTTTATACTGCTGCCTTTTATTTCAAGCTTAGAAGTATTGTTGGTAAACTTTCTAAGTGGGGTGGGTATTATAATTTTTGCCATTATTTTGTTATGATATGTTTAGTTAATGATTTTTTCTTCTTCAAATTGTTGGTTATCATTCAATCTCCAGGATTTAAAAGAAGCAAATTTTCCATCCGCAATAGAAAGAATAACATAAGAAAAATAGGGTTGGGCATTCACGCGATCATGTTCCGATGGAACGGATGGATAATTTGGATGTGAATGATATACACC
>JALZIY010000401.1 GCA_030860085.1 Bacteroidota bacterium
CCACGTATAGCTAATCCTATGCCTTGTCCCATGATTGTTAGCTCACGAATACCCGTATCAGAAATACGATCAGTGCCATACTTTGCCTGCAAGCCTGAAAAACCCTGGTTAACATCCCCTATGTAACCCAGGTCTTCGCCAAAGGCAAATGTTTTTGGATTAGTTGCAAATAGTCTATCAAAGTATTTATTCAATATTTCAAAGCCATTTAATGTGGGTGCATCTTCAGTATATGTTGCTTTAACTTCTTCAACTTTTAGTGCACTTTTTGATCCCTCATTATATAAATAGGTATTGTAAATTGCTTTATTCTCTTTTTGCAATTCACCGTAATAATCTTTCAGTAAAGAAGCGTTTTCATTATTTCCTATTACTTCCAAAGCGATGTTTAGAATCCGCATTATATCCCTGCGCAATGGCACACGTATAGATGATAATTCGTTCGCCAGGGCATTTATTTCATTAGCTAAAGAACTGTTTTTTTCAGCAACATCCTTCATCAGATCTACAGTTTTATTTACCTGCAGTTTAATTGGATTTAGATAAGTTTCCCATGCCGCTGCTTTACTGTTTCTAACATGTTCTTTAGCCTCAATTTCGATATTGGCTAATTCTTCATCAGTAGCCAATGCATTAGCAATGATCCATTCACGCATTTTGATAATACCATCCCATTGCCTTTCCCAGTCAAGCCGGTTTGCATCTTTATAGCGTTCATGGCTGCCCGAAGTGGAATGTCCCAGCGGTTGAGTCATCTCTTCCACATGAAATAAGGTAGGTGTATGTGTCTCCCGTGCAAGACGAATTCCTTCTTCAAATGTTTCGCAAAGACCGGCATAATCCCAACCTTTTACTTTATAAATATTGAGGCCATTGGTTCCTTCTTCTTTTTGAAATCCTTTTAATACTTCAGAAATAGAGGCTTTTGTTGTCTGGTATTTTTTAGGTACAGAAATGCCATAGCCGTCATCCCAAACAAATATTACTAAGGGCACTTGTAATACGCCCGCTGCATTAATGGTTTCCCAAAAATGACCTTCTGAAGTGGAGGCATCACCAATGGTACAAAAACAAACTTCATTTCCATTATCAGATAAATTGGAAAACTGCTGCAGCTCTTTTACATTCCTGAAACATTTTGAAGCAAATGCCAACCCAAGGCCTCGCATCATTTGGCCCGCTGTCGGTGCAATGTCAGCAGAGATATTTTTTCGATTAACCAAATCAAGCCATTGACCTTCCTCATCTACGAAACGGCTGGCAAAATGAGCATTCATTTGACGCCCGCCACTAAAAGGTTCGTTTTCTAAATTAGGGTCAGCATAAAGCTGCGCAAAGAATTGTTGAACATTTGCTAATCCACTTGCGAACATAAAAGTTTGATCGCGGTAATAGCCAGAACGAAAATCACCAGGCTCAAAAAATTTAGCCATTGCCGCCTGGGCTACCTCTTTTCCATCTCCAAAAATTCCAAATTTGGCTTTACCCGTTAACACTTCTTTCCTACCCAATAAACTTGCTTCGCGGCTTATGCAAATCCACCTGTAATCATGCAATACTTCCTCCCTAAAATGATCGAACGATAGACCTTCCATAGAATGTTCAATCTCCTCAAATGTATTTTCCATTCAGCAAAAATAGGTTTTCAGGCTTCAACGTTAAAAAAAGACAAATTAGCAATTTGGTTATAAATTGAGAGGATAAAAATGTATTTTTGAAATCGTTAAACTTCTTTATGATAAAACTATATTTTATTGCTTTGATTTTAGCGGGATGTATAAATCTCAATGCACAAACTGCAAAACAGGAAACAGCAAAAGACCCTCATGCAGGTCATGATCATGCAAAAATGCCTGAAACAAAAACAGATGAAACTTTGGGTTTAAAAGAGTCAGAATACGATTTTAATAAAATTCCGCAGAGCAAACCTGTTTATCATTATTTTGAAATTGTAAATAAAGGCACTACACCCTTAACATTAGATAATGTAACTGCTACATGCGGTTGTACCACTCCTGAGTGGAGTAAAGAACCTATTGCCCCGGGACAAACATCCAAGATCAAAGTTGGATACAATGCAGCGGCTGAAGGGCCCTTTGAAAAATTTATTACCATTACATACAACGGAAATTTTACAAAACAGATCAAGATAAAAGGATATGTTTGGAAAGCACCCGTAGGGGCTGCTCCAGCTAATGCTTCTGTACAATTTTTAAAACAACAATTATTATAATATGAAAAAAATCTTATTTATGGTAGCTGTGTTTGCCGGCACTATGAATGCAAACGCCCAGGACACAAAACCAGAAGATGTAATTAAAGTAAATACTGAAAAACATGACTTTGGCAAGATCAAACAAAATGTACCTGTAACTACAGAGTTTACCATTACTAATCTATCCAATAAACCTCTTTATATTGAAAATGCCTGGGGAACTTGCGGATGCACTACACCAGAAATCCCAAAAGAACCTATTGCACCCAGTGCCTCTACAAAATTAAAAGTTGCTTACAATGCAGTCGCTCTAAACCATTTTGAAAAAGATGTTCATATAAAAATTGCCGGCGTTACACAGGCCAAGATTGTAAAAATCACGGGCACTGTTTTAGAGCCTGCAGCCTATGATACTTATGTAAAAGGGCTAAAAGAAAAAGAGGGCAAAAAATCAGAAGATGCTAGCAAATCTAAAAAAGCAAAAACAACTACGACAAAAACCGGTAGGTAAAATAAATTAAATCTATTTGTACATCCCTGCAGATAAGTGCAGGGATTTTTTTTGCGGAGATAATGCCGGGTTTTTCTTTGCCCTTTAAATTATCTTTAAATAAAAGAGAAACTTAAGTTTTAAAAAGGATAACCAATAGCGATATTGAAAACAATATTTTCCTTTCTGTAATCTTTATTGCCAAAGTTAACTTGATTTATTACCCATGGATTTTGCTCCCACGGCTTTCGCAAGGGAATACCAACATCTAACC
>JALZIY010000007.1 GCA_030860085.1 Bacteroidota bacterium
TCTTTCATTGGTGTAAATGGAGCAGCTATTAAACCTTGTAAATGTTGAATATCCATATTATAGAATTAAAAATGGTATTTGAAAATATGAGAATAAAATCCAGGGGCAAGAATACCCCCGGCTACTATTGCTTGCTTATTTGAAAAAACTGAATTTATAGATAGGTTAGAATTTTGGATACCCAGGATTTTGTTCAAGTGCTCTATTATTTGTCAGTGTGTTTCTGTCAATAGGCCAAAGAAGTTTAAAAACTTCAGCTGGCAAAATCGTTGTGTATTTGTAAACAAAATTGTCGCCCAACCTTCTTAAATCATACCATCTCTTTCCTTCAAAAATGAATTCAAAGAAACGCTCCTGCAATATGGCTTCCTTGGGATCTGCATCAATGGGCTGATTAGGATATGCATGTAAAGCAGCACTGTAATTTGAGCCATACGCTCTTTGTCGAACTAAGTTTATTTCTGTTGCAGGACTTTCTCCTAAAATAATTTTTGCTTCCGCCAACAATAAAACCAAATCAGCGTATCGGTAAATTGGGAAATCATTGGTGTACTGTCTGCTTCCTGCACTTTGTTCACCTTCGTATTTTTTTACAAAAGCCCCGGCTATTCTATAGGTTCCTGAAACTAAATTGTATGCTGGTTGGATAGTTACCCATTTTCTGCTGTCTTTATCATCAAATCTTCTAAATGTTGTAATCTTTACTGGGGCACGTAGCAAGCCGCCCCAATTATCAGTTGACACATTAAATTTTCTATTGGCGGCTGAGTCATAAAAATTAGCTATCAAACCTGTTTGAGGAAAAAAAGTTCCTGCAAATGGCAGTGTTGCTTCGTCCAGCCTATTACGAATGGCGAAAATAATTTCCGCATTGCCTTTATTGTTATATGCAAACACATTGGCAAAAGAGGGCAACAAGGACAAACCGGGCACATTTGTTTGAATATCTGTTAATGCAGTTTTTGCAACTGTCGCATCTGGAGCGCCGCCACCCCTGTAGCTTGTCCATAAATACACTTCGGCCTTTAGCATTAATGTAGCTGCTTTAGACCAAAAACCTTTTTGATTACGAAAGGAATAATTTGTACCAAAGGCGCTAACTGATTTATCAATATCTTCCTTTATCAACTTCATGACATCTGCCTCGGAAGAAGCAGGCTTTGCAAGGTTAGAAATGTCAATAGAAGAAGTTGGTTCTGTTTGTATAATGACCTTACCCCAGGACCGGTACATTTGAAAATAATAAAAAGCCCGCATGCCATATGCGATGCCCAAATAATAATTCTTGTTTGCGTCGGTAACTGTAGTAATAGTATTTAATTTACTGATCAATAGGTTGATCTGGTTTATGTTGTTGTAAAACCCACCAAAATTGCCAACACCGGAAGCGTCTAAATCGAGGTTATTCAACCATAAGCGCTCTACGCCCTGTGTGGCCTCGCCGGTAAAAGTTGAGCTCGAGCCTGGATCGGTTCCAAAAATGTCAGACCGCAATTCTCCCAAAAAAAGAAACTGTGTAGTATTGCCCCTGAATCTTGTATGAACACCACTGACAAATGCATCGACCTGCTCGGAATTTTGCCAGAAATTTTCATCACTGATACTGCTAATGGGCGCTAGGTCTAATTTTTTACTGCAAGCGCTAATGGCTATCATCAGCCATAGACCTGATGTTATTAAAAATATATTCTTCTTCATTATAAAAGAGTTTGTTTGTTTATAAAGTAATCTGCACACCCAACACAACTGATCTTGGCGTTGGATATGTACCGGCATAAATACCTGTAACAGTGCCAAATTGAGATGGAGGTTCCGGGCTTGGTCCACTGAAATCAGTGATATAAAACAGATTGTTTAGACTTACATATATCCTTGATTGCGATAAAATCCTTGTTTTAGATAGTAATGATTTTGCAAAATCGTAAGTAAGTGTAATTTCTCTTAATGCCAGGTAGTCTCCTTTCTCGTAAAATCTGGAGTTGTTACTATTTAAAACTTGTCCCGCATTATTACTTCTTGTATAATTTTTCTTACCATTCGGTGCAGCTACCTGGTCAGCAAAGTAGATTTTAGGTATATCTGTATTTGTGTTTGTCGGGCTCCATGCATTTTTTTGCAGATCAAAATAATTAAACGTTCCCTGGTAGTTGCCTAATGTTCTTGCGACTAAATCATTGTAAATTGTATGTCCTGTAGCGAATTCAAAACGTGAATACAAAGAGAAGTTCTTAAAAGAAAGATTTGTATTAAACCCGCCTGTCCATTTTGGATAAATATTTCCGATATATACCTGGTCTCTTGAATCAATGGTATCGTTTTTATCCACATCCAACCAGTTTACATCACCCGGCGTTATTTTACCTGTTCCATAGGTTACA
>JALZIY010000018.1 GCA_030860085.1 Bacteroidota bacterium
GCCATTAACTGCAGCTTTGAATATTTACAGTTTATTTGAAGGCACCGCCAACCGCCAGATAAAAATCCGTGTAAACAGCAAGCCGGTTATGGAAGGTTCAAGATTGGTAACTGTTGTGCCGGTTGCAAATGAAGGCGGCCTGCGTTCACGCAGTTGGGTGGAAGCAAATCGTAAAAAAGTTAGTGAACTTTCTGGTGGTAAGCTTGCCTATGTCTATGTGCCCAATACCGGCAACCCTGGTTATACATATTTCAACCGTTATTATTTTGCACAGCAGGATAAACAAGGCGCCGTAATTGATGAACGAAATAATGGTGGTGGTTCCGCAGCCGACTATATGATTGATATTATGGGAAGAAAATTGCAGGGCTATTTTAATAACCGCGTAGAAGGTCATAAGGTGTCAACCACACCAATGGCCGGCATCTGGGGCCCGAAAGTGATGATCATAAATGAGAACGCAGGTTCCGGAGGCGACTTGCTTCCTTACATGTTTAGAAAAAATAAGATAGGCCCACTTGTGGGAACACGTACCTGGGGCGGGTTGGTAGGTACCTGGGATACGCCACCTTTTATGGATGGGGGCCGCATGGTAGCACCACGTGGTGGCTTTTTTGACACTAACGGAGAATGGGCTGTTGAAGCTGTTGGCGTTGCGCCTGATGTAGAAGTTTTCCAGGAACCGAAAGATGTTATCGCTAACAAAGATCCGCAACTGGAAAGAGCTGTGCAAGAAGCGCTGAAGTTATTACCAACACAAGGAATTGAATTAAAGAAAGAACCCCCGCCTCCTGTTCGTTATAAAAGACCAGCTAAATAACTAATGATAGCGGCAACTCTTGATACATAAACGAAGGAAAATATTAAAACGAATTGGTTGGACAACAGTAACAATTTTCATTTTAATGAATTTTGTTGCTTTTTTTCATGCGTATAAGTTTACTCACTTTGCAGATAATAATGTAACCAAAACAAAAGATGTTAAAAAACTTTCAACCATAGACAAAATCAAAGCGTTGTTTTTGGGCATTGATAATCCAAGGCCAGTTAACACGATAACTCCAACACAAAAGTTTGAGACAATTAAACTTCAGAGCAACAAAACCATAGAATGTTGGGACATAAAAACGGATAGTGCAAAAGGAACTGTCATTTTATTTCATGGCTACGGCGGAAAAAAATCTACAATGCTTGACAAGTCAGACGAATTTATAAAACAAGGTTATAACATTTTACTCGTGGACTTTATGGGAAGCGGCGGTTCAGAAGGAAACCAAACTACAATTGGGTTTAAAGAAGCAGAAGAAGTAAAAACTTGTTTTGACTATTTAATAAAGAAGGGTGAAAAGAAAATTTATCTATTTGGAACATCATTAGGAGCAGTTGCTATTTTGAAAGCAATTAGTGATTATAATATAAAACCACAAGGAATAATTATCGAATGTCCATTTGGTTCAATGTATCAAACGACTTGTGCAAGGTTTAACGCAATGAAAGTTCCAACATTTCCAATGGCAGGGCTTTTAGTTTTTTGGGGTGGAATTCAAAATGGTTTTTGGGCTTTTGATCATAAGCCCACCGAATATGCAAAGAAGGTAAGGTGTCCGACTTTATTGCTTTATGGAGAGCAGGACGAGAGAGTAAGTAAACAGGAGATAGATCAAATTTATTCAAACCTGACTTGCAAAAAGTCTCTCAATACATATCAACTTGCAGGACATGAAAATTATTTAACAAAGTATAGACAAGAATGGATACAAGACATTCAAGCATTTATGCAGATGACTGAGAAGTAGGATATACCACTAACATAAGTTTGATGAGAGACTTCACGTCAAAAAAATTCGTATAACTACTAATGCAATTTGAGTATAAATGAGATTGACAGGAAAAGAAAAAAATAGTTGTTTTGTTCTGTTATCTAATACCGGTTATTTATGAAATTAATGATGTATTTAGGCAATGATCTTATAGAATCGGTCTCTCTTGATTTTACTTTAATTTCAACACCCGGTTATTTAGGAAGTTTTAAACGCAACCTCAAACAAAAGCATAGCGACCTTATACAGCAGATTCGGGAGCAACTTGAATTTTTAGTGGTAAACCCTGATATCGAAACAAAAAAAATTTACTAACGTTTATTGAGCCATCAACAAAAATCATTTCGGTTCTCGAAATACTTTTGCTTTTAATCTTTCACAATTTTTTCCTCACCACGTATTTTCTTATTTTTTGCTCATCCCGTGCAAATCTTTACTTAACTTGTTTGCATCAAAATTAATTTTATGGATGTACTACCGTTATTAAAAAAAGAGATGGAGCAGGAAGCACACACTACCCGCAAAATGTTGAAACTGGTACCTTTTGATAAATCGGGATGGAAACCGCATGAAAAGAGTACAACGCTTCAAAACCTTGCTGTACATATTGCCGAACTTCCTTCATGGGTTAGCATGGCATTTAATACCAGTGAGTTGGATTTTGCAACAATGGACTATAAACCTACAGAGGTTGCAAATACAGAAGACCTCTTGAACTTGTTTGAAAAATCTTTATCAAGCGGACTGGATTCTTTAAGCAAGGCAAAAGAGGAAGACCTTTTACCAACCTGGATCATGCGCAGCGGGGAACAAGTGCATGCCACCTATACAAAGTATGAAGTGATCCGCCATGCATTTGCCCAAACCACACATCACCGCGCACAATTAGGTGTTTACCTGCGTTTGCAGAACATTCCTATCCCCGGCAGTTATGGGCCAAGTGCGGATGAAATGAATTTTTAGGGGTAAGAAAAAGAATATTATTGAACTAAAACTGCGGGTTTTTTGGAGCGGTTTTTTTGTGAACCAAAATAAGAAATGGGTAGCACTATCTAAGGTGTAAAAAAAATGGAAAGCCTGATCAATTAATTGAACAAACATCACCGCTTGATAAAATGCTTAGACAGAAATAAAAACTAAATTTGTGCACATTAAATGAAGTCAAATGGCGACATCCATCAGGCAGAAGTTATATGATTATATCCGTGTTGCAGAGGATAGAAAAGTGAAAGCCATTTATATCATGTTGGAGGAAGAAATAGAAGAAGCATACGACTACTGGAATGATAAAAATTTTGTTGCAGAATTAGA
>JALZIY010000030.1 GCA_030860085.1 Bacteroidota bacterium
GCTTTCAGGTAGTTGATCATATCCCTACCAGTGCTAGCCCATGCACCTGCCGAAAATGCATAATTAGTTTTTAATACCCTGGACGGTAGCAAACTGTTGTCTTTTATAAAATATCCTTTTGCCAGACATCCTCGTCGTGCAGCAATGTCGTTAGCTGCGGTATGATGCATTTGGAGTGGAGAAGTTAATTTCTCCTGAACCAATTCAAAAAAGTTCTTGCCGGTGATCTTCTCTGCGATCTTTCCCAGTATGATGTAACCTGTATTACTATATGACCAGGATGCTCCTGTGGTAAATTCAAACGGCAAAGTATAAAACATTTGCAGCAGGGAGTCCGATGATACATTATTAATAAAGTTCTCTGCAGCGGTATCTTTTGTGCCGCCAAAATATTCTGCTGCTTTAAATCTTGGATCCAGTAAATAATTTTGTATGCCGGAAGTGTGAGCCAATAGATGCCTGATTGTTACAGCAGACCACTTAGCTGGGGCTTCAGGCAGGTACTTGGTAATGGGGTCATCTATATTTAAAAGTTGTTGCTGATGCAGAACATAAATAGCCTCGGCTGTGAATGCTTTTGAAATAGAGCCTAACTCCATGCATGTTTCAGCAGACATGGCTTTACTGTTTTCCTTATCGGCAACGCCAAAGTTTTTTTGGTATAAAACAGAATCACCTTTCACTACTGCAACAAAAACGCCCTGCACGTTTGCCGCTTTCATGTAGTATTGTACAATCGTTTCCGGGGTCTTGTGTAAAGAACCACAGCTTATTAGCAGGAGATAAAAACAGCATTTCAGATATGTTTTTCTCATCCTATTCATTGTTTTGATCAGATCTGCCTAAATGGCTTTAAGATCCATTAGTTTTAAGCTGGAGCCAAGGCCGACTGGCTGCTTGCTTAATAAAGTCCTATCGTGATAATATATTTAACTTTTCTTGAAATAATTACCACATGTTATATGGATTGTGGCGAGATTATTTCATTCATTACCACTTTACCATAACATCTGCCACGGAAGGATGCACTTTTCTTTTCAACAAAGAAGATAATTGTTTATCATCCATTTTATCGGGTGTGGAACGTAATGCCTTCCACAATTTTACAAATGCTTTCTTTCCCCCTGAGTCATAAATATTCTTTGCTGCCACATGTAACCGGCTCTGGTACCAACCGTAATTTTTTGGGTGTTTTTGTCCAAGCTCCGTATAGTTATTTTCAAACTCATTTAAGCTGGTGAACTTATACCCTGTAGTCCCGGCTGCTACAACCATTTCCGGAAAAACAGTTAATGCATCAAAGAGGCCGGGGTTATTTTCTGCAATATAAGTGTGCAACAGTATGTTGCAAAATAACTCTCCCATCCATTTGCGTTGCATGGTTAAACCACCTTGTATGTGAAATGCATGTCCCAGTTCGTGCAGTGCCAATAAGTCAAAGAAAGGCTGCATGCTTAACTTTCCATCACTTGTTCCGTATGCCTTCCGAATTTGCGCTGCAAGTGATGCAGGTAGTTGATCAATCCGTGGCATAAAACTTCTCCAAAAATCATTATCCGATGAAGCTACAACCAATGTCTGGTCATTTTTGTAATGGGGCATTCCATACACGGGGAAAGTGGTGTGCTTACTCCAGTCTTCGGGATTTAATATTAGCAGGGTAACCTTAGGTTTGAACCCTAATATTTTATGGTTAAAGTCTATGGCATTTTGGGTACGGGTGGCTACTTCCGTTGCCCGCTGATGCTGTCCGGCACTATAGTAAACCTGTGCTTCAGTACCTTTTAATTGTTCCAAATTAAAATAACCTTGTGAAGAAGCATCATTTAAATAAATAATTCCGCCTACTAGTAGCACCAGTTGTAAATAAGAAATTCTGAATTTTAATTGTGTTTGCATGATTGTTTGTTTTAAGCAAAACTATCATGGTAGTATACGTGCTGAATAGTACAAAAACGACATTGTTTAAAGAGAGAAAAATACTATACAATTAAATCTGCCTGCATGCGGAAAGGTGTTCCGGATAAGGCCTCTTCAATGATGCGTGGAGTAACACCTGCAAACTCTTTAAAGTCTCTTATGAAATGCATTTGATCAAAATAGCCTGCTTCATGAGCAATGGCTGTCCAGGTGAGATTGGGTTGGGCTTCTCTTAAACGATACGCTTTTGAAAAACGGGCAATACGGGCAAAGGTCTTTGGCGGCATCCCAATGCGTTCGGTACATTTTCTTTCAAATTGTCGCAGGCTTAAGCACGCAAGCGATGCAATTTTTTCAATAGGAATGTTTCCATCACTCTGTATCAATTCTTTCATTGCAAAATCAAAAGGCAAAGTAGTTTTTATACGGTTCCGCTTCGCCAGAAAGAATTTTTCTACTACATTTTTACTTGTTTCATTATCAGGCGCATCTAGCAGCTGCTGGTTAATGCCATTTATTTCATTACCTAAAATTTCTACGGCATTAAACCCCCCGTCAAATAGATGGGTCATAGGAATACCCAGCAACCGGTGCAACCCTCCCGGATGAAAATCTACCCGAACTGCTTTAAGCCTTTTTCTTACAATTAGATTTACCCTTGTGTACATGGGACCTACGACTACCGTTGATGGCTGCAGATCAAAATGATTCCATCCTTCTTTTTGCATTTTGATGGGGTGATCGCCATAAAATATTATGGACTGGTGCGGTGTAGGTGGATAGGGAGTTACCACTTCATCCACTCCGTTGGGAAGCATGACATCAATAGCAGAAATACTAATTACGAATTCTTGCAGTGCAGGGGGAAGTATGTACATTTTAGTATTCACGGATCTTACTTAAAAATATACAAACTACCAGCATCAATACCGGTTGAAATAGTACAAAAACGACATTTCAGTGCAATAATTAATAAAACCAACTGTGATATTATCTCTTTTCTGAAAGCAATAATTAGAATATGTAATTTGGTAACGGTCAACGTTAGCAAATTGAACAAACTCCCACAACTCTTTCATAGAAGTGAAAGTAATAGTAACCTGTTTCATGATGGTGTAGGGTAATCACTTAAAAGAATTATGGATTAGATGGTTACAGAAGGCTATAAGGAATTGTTACTAATGTAAACAATATATTTTTTATTATATAAGCCTTTACTGATTTTTTGAAAGGCATTTGTATATTTTCAACAAAAAGAGTAATATTATTTAGATGCTTGCCGCATCTAATTTTTTCATAATTGATTTAAATAAGTTTGCTCCTGATGTTTCCACATCGGGAGTTTTTTATTAAAGATCAGGCATCAGTGGTTCATCAGTTTTGCAATATTAATCTTATAAGCATACAATGCGTGTAACAGCTCCATAGACTTAAAAGGCCTTAGCCTGCTTATAATATTATTTTTCTTATGATAATATACTTCTACATAAAAAGATTCGTTGTTATTTATTTGGTATAGCAATACGGTATGTATACCATCATCTCTTGTATCAATATGTACACCTTCCCAGACAGCTTCTGCCTGTTGTAGCTCATTTATTTGAATAAAATCATACAGGGTCATAGAAGCGTCTTTTATTCATCTATTCATCTTTCAAAAAGGAAATGTAATTTAATTTTGATAAATGGCGGTATGTTCATTTTATATTGCGAAGGATTCAAAACACAGCCCATGAACGACCTACCAACTGACGAAAACCTTTTGTCTGAAATTTATTTTGCTCTACAAAAACTTAGCATACAAATATCTTCTGATGAAATGCAATACGATTTAAATAAGCAGGTAAGACTTAGCGTTGAACATGTTCCAAAACCTGAAATTATATGTACGATAGATCCTCGTTTAACCAAGGAATTACAAAACTTGCTCGTTAATACCATTACTGAAATAGCAAAAAAAAATAAAATTTTTGCTTTTTTTAATGGTGCACATTGAGTTAGTT
>JALZIY010000046.1 GCA_030860085.1 Bacteroidota bacterium
TACCAGTACAGGTAAGTTTCTTTAGTGAATTTAGTAGCCAAGGCTGCAAATTTGAGCGGCAAAAATAAGGGTTTCCTGTTGCAGTTAGGAATTTGAGGGTTGGAATTTGGGATTAGTTAAAACGGGAAGAGGAATAATTTAACAAGCTACAATACTGCTATTAAGCTGTTGTGGCGTCGCACTCTTGTACGGCAGGAATGCTATGCTGCATTTGCAAATAGCGTTTTCGTTTTAACGTTCCTTGGCTATAAAAGTTTTCATGGGGTTTCACTATGCGACAAGAGGATTTATAATACTGCATTTTTCAAAAGTCTTTGAATCTAAAAATTATTCATTCAAACCTATTCGCATTTCAATCATATGCTTAGTGAAT
This sequence comes from Bacteroidota bacterium, assembly GCA_030860085.1. GTDB lineage: Bacteria > Bacteroidota > Bacteroidia > Chitinophagales > Chitinophagaceae > Flavisolibacter. The sequence goes on from JALZIY010000046.1 coordinate 374, forward strand.
CCTATTTTTTCATAAGCCTTAATGGCTGCCAGATTATTTTGATAAACTTCCAATCTCATTTCCGTAATATTTTGTGAAATAGCCCATTGTTTCAACGCTTCAATAATTTTTTGAATAACCCCTTTTCCTCTACGATCTGGAACCACATACATAAAACCTAAATAGGCATGTTTTTGATGTTTTAAATAAGGCTTTGCGCTTTCAATACGGCATAGCCGGAACCGATTATTTCGCTTCTAATTTCAGCTACAACAATTTCAACATGTGATGCGTTGATCATTTCCTTTATATCATAGTAATGAGTAGGCTCGGTTTTTAATGTGCTGTCAAATGGGCGTTCAGCATTAATGACACCTTGCTCAAATTGCAATAGTATGTCCAGATCATTTAAAGAAGCTTTTCGTATAATTATTTCTTTCATTGACTAGTCTGCTGGTTTAGGTATATTGATTTCCATTATAAAAATAGCTGCATAGGTTAAAGTGAAAAATTCAGAAGATTACGATGGTTTCTATTACCACATTTTAGGCAACGTTTCCTTTATTCCATAATACATTCCTCTGCCTGTTAATCCTCTCTCATTAAAGGTAACGTCAAGGTTAGCTATTTTAAACGCCTCAAACATTTCTTCCCTGGATGTTCTTCTTAGTTCATGACGTTCCTCAAAATGCCGTACACCCTGGTCAATAGTTCCAACTAAGTAATGAAAGTTTAAAATTGAAAATTCATTCTCTGGGTAACTATGTGCTATGCGACAAATCTTAATGTCCTCTTTGTCGTATGTAGTCATGTCAATTCTTGCAATATGAGATTTGTCTGGGGTGAACCATGGTTCAAGAATGAGAAGCCCGTTGGAATTCAAATGTTGATTAAAACATTCAAAAGCGGAAATTATTTCATCAACGCTTCTTAAATATCCAATTGAACTAAACAAACATATTATAACATCATATTTTTTATTCAGGTTAAATTTGGCCATATCAGCAATGCTATAGGAGCCATTTAAGTTTTTCTGTCTTGCGTTCTTAATAAATTTTTCATTTAAATCTATTCCGTCAATTGCAAAATCGTCTTTTAAATATTTATGATGCTCTGCCGTTCCACAAGCTATGTCAAGAATAGTTTTGCTGTTTGGCCTTTTCGCATTTATAATGGTTTTAATTTCTTCCGATTCTGTTTGATAGTTTTTGAAACTATAAATCAAATCATATATGTCCGCACTTTCTGTGAACATGAAATTTTGTGGTGATTACTATTTATAAATGGTTGGTTGGAGTAGGCTTGTTTTGATAACAATAAACTTTATATTCCTGGGAAGAAGGATTATTTTTTACATGAATTATCGCTCATCGTACTCAATCCACCTGTCATATTGATCACTTTAGAAAATCCATTTTGAGTAAGTATATAGCTTGCTTGTGGACTGCGGTGGCTCCGGGAACAAAATACTAAAATCTCCTTATCCTTTAATGAGTCTATAGTTAAAAGCCGCTCTTTCAACTCATGGATAGGTATATTGACTGCATTTTTTAAAGTTTTAAAATCCGGATTAGCCTTTCCTTCATATTCAGTTTTTGTACGAACATCCAATAACACTACATTAGGATGCTCTTTTATATAGTTGCAAATTTCTGATGGCTGCATAGTTTTAAAAGTCACTGTAGACTTATTTACTAATTGCATCTGGGAGTGGGGGCAGTTACCCGGTTCATTAAAAATAGTTGTATCACAATCGTTCCCGCAAGGCAGGCACCGGTATTGTGGCAACCTGTTTGTTGTGGTTTGCAGCGTATCCTGAGAGAAAGCATTTGCTGCAAAAAATATAACAATACAATAAACCAGGGAAAACTTTAAAAACGAATTTGCCATTTTCAAAACTAAAATAAATTTTTATCCCTACAACAAATAAAACTTCATGAACCGTGTTTTTATAGATTATGGAATCGTTGGTTGGTAATTACAATGCCTATGTTAGTGTTTGTAATAATAAGTTGGGATAATTTTATATATTGATCCGAAATTGGTATTCAATAAAAAGTATATAGCCTCTGTACTAAATATTTAAATCTATGCAAGTATTAAAAGCAAAAAAAGAATGGAGTGATAATATTAC
>JALZIY010000092.1 GCA_030860085.1 Bacteroidota bacterium
GTATTGAATCACCCAGATCAGGAGTTATGTAAATGGTTTTGGTAATTGCCTTAGCCGTTAGTCCCTCTTTGGCAATAATGATTTTTCCATTTAAAACAACGCTTACTGTATCTCCATCAATTTCTCCATTATCATATAAATTAATAACCAGGCTATCTGATTTAAAGAAAACACTCCTGATTATTTCTGTTTTTCTTGTATCAACATCAGCGGCAGTATTTGATGGAATTGCCGGCTGCATTGTTTTTTTTAAAGGAATGGGAGTTGTTGTAACCGCAGCTTTTTTTTCAGGCTCATGAACAGGTGGTAGTTTTTTTTCTATTACCGGTTTCCTAACAACGGCTATTTCATTATCTTTTGGCACTGGTACAGGTCGTGACTTTAGTATTGCTATAGCGGGTGCATTATCCAGTACTTCTTTTTGTTTGGGATCAGCACCCCGAACTATTTTTTTTTCTGTTACAGGTTTAGTTATGATCGCTGTTTCTTTATCCTTTGGCTGAACTGTGGCTTCTTGTTTTTCTGTAGATGTTTTTACAGTGGCTTTAATTTCTTCTTTTGGTGGTGATACAATAACTGGTGGTAATTGTTTTACTATTAATGGTGATAAAATTATTTCTTTCTCTTTTTCTTTTACCTGTGGAGGATTTATTTTTTCAATAGGAACCTGCACAATGGCCTTTACATTCTTTTCTTCAATTGCAGGTTGAATGAATGAAAGAGTATTCAGCAAATTCATTTCATCAAGCTTTGTGATTAAATTGGTTTGATTGAAAATAGTTTGCTTTTGCAAACGAATAATCCCTTCATAAGAATTTTGATTTGGTGATCTGTAATCCAGGGATTTCGTAAAAAAGGTTCCGCTAAGTATCATTACAGAATCTTTAATATTTAATGAAAATGTACTGAATAGCTTTACCCGCCTTGGTGGAGTAGTATAATTATCATAGATCAATTCCCCATCTTCTAATGATATAGTTCCTTTCTTGTTTTTAAGCTTTATTTTTTTAACACCTACATTTTCTTTACCGTCAAACGTAAAAACGGTAAGTGAGTACCCGTTTAATATATCTTGATTTTGACTGATAACAAGTTCGTAAGGCAACTTAGCGCCGGTGGTATATAAAAACCCGATCCATACACCAGCAATATCCCTTTCTGGCAAGGAGGCAGGCTGTGCAATAATTTGTAAAGGGAGTAAGAAAAAAATGATTAGTGTTTTCATGTAGTCAATTTGCAAAAACGTAAGGGGGTACTTAAACTTTCCATATAGCGATAAAGGTTACAAAAAAATATGCTTGATAGTTATACTACTAGTATAATTAAAGTTAAATGAAACTATTGGAGATATGCCCATACATGAGTGAGGAGAGTTTTTTATATAACATCTCCCAAACGAAACCTACTGTAAAGAATCATTTATGCTCCATTCGTGGTTCTATAAGTCTTTAGCAGGAATTTTTATGATATTGCCATCTTTATCAGCCACAACAAGGGAAAGAATTTTTTGACTTGGTTTCTGCAATAACATTCTTGATTGCCTTATCTAAAGCAATTTTTATTTTATTGCTGAGGTCTTCTCTTTTTTTTAGGTTACTCATCTACCAGGTATTATATTGAACAACTCTAAATTAATATTTTTGTTTGGACGCTTATAAACAACATGCAACTTGCATTTAATTTAAAAACTTGCTATTCTATTAAAGTTCCCCATCCATCGAACCTGCAATCTGTTTCATACCCTAATCTGTTCATAGCCTCACACCATTTTGTAAGCTCATATTCATTCATTAACAAAGGAGTGGTTACGCCAATAATACACCAGTGTTGTATGCCTTTCGCAGGAGAAGAAATTCCATAAATTTCATACTTAAGTTTCACAAGTTCTATTACAAGATTGTTTGCCTTGTCTTCGGTATCTGTATAAAAGAAAAATTCAACCGGGCTTCCAGTTTTTGTTCCACCGTATTGCTTAAAAAGGCGGAGCAGACTTCGGTTTAGTTTCGGTTGAATAGCAATAGCGCCAGCCATTTCTTTTTTTGAAAAGAAACGATAGAGGTGATTACGAAATGAATTGAAATACGACATTAAAAGCTCAATAACTTATTAACTGATTCACCCAATCTCACCTTCGCCATAAAATTTTTTTCCAACTCCATATTAAATGGTACCGGAGTATCGAGCGATGCGCATCGCATAACAGGCGCATCTAAAAATTCAAAACAGTTCTCTGTAATCCAGGCCGATATTTCACCGCCAATACCTCCTAACAATGTGTCTTCATGTAAAAGCAATACTTTACCCGTTCGCTTAACTGCTTCTTTGACGGCCGTATAATCCAATGGCAGTAAGCTTCGTAAATCTAAAATATCAATTGAAATTTCGGGATGTTCTGATGCATAATCTTCAGCCCAGTGCACACCTGCTCCGTAAGTGATAATGGAGATATCATCGCCGCTTTGTACATGGCGGGCTTTGCCTATTTCAATTTCATAATATTCATTTGGTACCGGACCACTAACACTTCGATACAATGCCTTATGCTCAAAATACATTACAGGATTGGGATCGTTGATGGAAGCAATCAGTAAACCTTTAGCATCCATAGGGGTGGATGGATATACAACTTTCAATCCCGGCGTATGAACAAACCATGCTTCATTACTTTGCGAATGAAACGGACCTGCGCCAACGCCTCCTCCTGTTGGCATCCTTATTACAACATCAGCATTTTGTCCCCAGCGATAATGAATTTTTGCGAGGTTATTAATGATCTGGTTGAACCCTACTGTTACAAAATCTGCAAACTGCATTTCCATCACGGTCTTATATCCTTCTAATGACATGCCGAGGCAAGCACCAACAATAGCACTTTCACAAAGAGGCGTATTGCGTACTCTTTCCTTACCAAATTCTTCGACAGAACCTTCAGTAATTTTAAAAGCACCTCCATATTCCGCAATATCCTGTCCCATCAAAATTAAATTGGAGTGTTGTTGCATGCTTTGTTGCAGGCCTTCTTTAATGGCGTCGATAAACCTCACCCCTGCCCTCTCCATCGGAGGAGAGGGAGAAAAACCAGCGCTGCGCTTGTCGCTTGTCAGAGATGACGGCTGATGGATGACAGATGACAGGCTGGAATTGTCGAGTTTCTTTACTGTCAACTGCCAACTGCCAACTGCCAGCTTCTCCGCATACACCTCCCTCAGCTCATCTTCCATATTTACAATAATAGGCTTACTATCAAATCCAATCTTCAACTCCTTTTCAATTTGTTCTTTCATCTCCAATCTTAAACCGGCAATCTTCAATTCATCTAATAGCGTTTCTTCCAACAGCCAGTTTTCATAATTTTTTATCGGGTCTTTTACACTCCATTCTTCAACCAATGCCGCTGGTACATATTTGGTGCCGCTGGCCTCTTCATGTCCCCGCATACGAAAGGTCATGCACTCAATCAAGTAAGGTTTTTGTTCTTTTATGCAATAGTCACGTACACCTTTTACCGTATCATAAACCGTTAAAATATTATTGCCATCAATGACCACCGATTCCATTCCATATCCTTTTGCACGATCGGCCAATTGTGCACAACGGTATTGCTCGTTCACAGGTGTACTCAATCCATATCCATTATTTTCAATAATAAAAATGACAGGAAGGTCCCACACGGAAGCTATATTGAGCGCTTCGTGAAAATCACCCTCACTGGTTCGACCATCGCCTGTAAATGCGAGGGAAACCTTGTCCTGATTCTTTAATTTATAAGCCAGAGCCACACCATTGGCAATGGCGAGTTGCGGGCCCAGGTGAGATATCATGCCGCAGATATAGTGCTCTTTGCTGCCAAAGTGAAAGCTGCGTTCACGACCTTTACTATAGCCATCCTGTGCACCCTGCCATTGTTTGAATAATTTGTGTAAGGGCATATTTCGCGAAGTGAATACACCGAGATTTCTATGAAGGGGCATAATCCATTCATCTTGCTGCAAGGCCAAGGTAGCTCCAACGGAAATAGCTTCCTGTCCAATACCGCTGAACCACTTGGAAATACGGCCCTGTCGTAACAAAAGCAGCATTTTTTCCTCTATCAGCCGGGGCCATAACAGATTTTTATAGAGATGTAATAATTGTTCGTTAGATGATTCCCTTCGCTGAAATTCCATTGTATTGAATTAAAAAGCGAATGTATTAATCTTATCAACAAACATGTTGAGAATATAACTGACACCGGTAACAAAGATTACTTCTTCTTCCAAAAGAAAACAACAGTAATTCGGAAGCCAAAAAAGCTCAATAACATTTCAGTCTCTAAAGTGTGCGAGGCAATAACAGCCCTTAGCCTACAATACCTCACTCTAAAATCATCAGCTTTGCATAATTCAGCATGATCTTTTTTTCACCGTTTACATCAAACTTTATTGTAGCAACAGGGTTGTGCTGTGAGCCTTCTAATTTTACCACTTCGCCAAAGCCAAATTTTTGGTGCTCGATGCGTTTGCCTTCTTCTAACTTAGAAATATCGCTCGGCACAAAATTGGGCGATGGTGTGTGAGCAACTTCTCTTGTTTTACCATTATTAACAATAGTGGACACATAGGTTTTTTCTTTGGTTTTATTGCCATCACCAAAACCCCGTTGCATTCTTTCAAAGGCATTACCCAATCCCCAGTTATTGCCACCTTGATTTTTTACCCCGCCTCCGGCAAAACTTCTATCTAAAAATTCTTCAGGTATTTCTGAAATAAAACGGCTCACATCATTTTGTACCAATTGGCCAAACTTGTATCGTGTATTGGCATAGGTGAGATATAGCCTGCCCTTTGCACGGGTGATGGCTACGTAAAACAACCGGCGCTCTTCTTCCAGTTCTTCTCTTGTATTTAAACTCATGGCATTGGGGAAAAGTGTTTCCTCCAGGCCACCAACAAATACCACCGGAAATTCTAATCCTTTAGCGGAATGTATCGTCATTAATTTGACAGTATCAGCATTCGGGTTTTTTTGATCCGCGTCTGTAAGTAGGGATATTTGTTGGAGGTAAGCACTGAGGCCCATCCCAGACCCTTCCCCAAGGGAAGGGCCCCCATCGGCACTAACCTCGCCTGTCGAAGGGTCAACATTAATCACAGTTTCTTCTTCAAGCAAGGGCTGTGATTGGGCCTCTTCCCCTTCGGGGGAGCCGGAGGGGGCCGTTTCTCCTTCGGAGGGGTTTGGGGAGGCCGGGGTCGTAAATTCTTTAATAGAATTCAATAATTCATGTACGTTTTCATAACGCTGCACACCTTCTGTACTTTTATCATTAAACAATTCTTTTACAAAAGCAGTTTGCTTACCTACATGAAACGCAACTTCATAAGCATTTTTTGTTTGAAGCATGCTTCTGAAACTTTTTATCATTAACACAAATTCTTCAATTGCTTGCAGGGCGGCTGCTTTAAAGCCGTACTGCACTGCGTTTTCCAGCACTTCCCACATGCTGATATTTTTTTCATTTGCATGGAGGATGGCCCTGTCAATTGACGTTTTACCAATACCGCGTACAGGATAATTGATGATGCGTTTTAATGCTTCCTCATCTTTAAGATTAACGACAAGCCGTAAATACGCTATATAATCTTTTATTTCTTTACGTTGATAAAACGAAATACCGCCATAAATGGTGTATGGAATATTCATTCGGCGCAGGCTTTCTTCAAAGGAGCGGCTTTGGGCATTAGTCCGATAAAGTATAGCAATGTCTTTGTTTATATAATGATTTCGCAAGCGTTGCTCCTGTATAGAATCGGCAATGAATTTTCCTTCTTCGTTGTCTGTTGCCGTACGAACCAGCTTTATTTTTTCTCCCAGTACATTTTCGGTCCAGAGGTTTTTAGGTATTTGTCCCTTGTTGTTCTTAATGATCTCGTTTGCAACATTCAAAATATTTTGTGAACTCCGGTAATTCTGCTCCAGCTTGATCACTTCTACATTATCATAATCTTTTTGAAACTGTAAAATGTTTTGAATAGTAGCGCCGCGAAAAGAGTAAATACTTTGCGCATCATCGCCTACCACGCAAACATTTTCATGAGCAGCACCCAGCAGTTTTATGATCTCGTATTGTGCAGGGTTGGTATCCTGGTATTCATCTATCAATATGTATTTAAACTTGTGCTGATATTTATGCAGGGCTTCCGGAAAGGTTTTAAGCAGTTCATAATATTTAAGCAACAGATCATCAAAATCCATGGCTCCGTTTTTAAAACAGCGTTTATTGTATGCATCATAAATTCCTCCTATCATCGGCCGGTTAGACCGTGTATCTTCCTGCTGAATATAATAATCATTTATATATTCAGCCGGTCCCACCAGTGCATTTTTTGCACCAGAAATACGGTTATAAACTGTTGAAGGTTTATAATGTTGTACATCGAGATTTAATTCGTTTGTTACAGCTTTTACTACACTTTTTGCATCGTCGGTATCATAAATAGTAAAAGCGTTGGGGTAACCAATACGGTGTGCTTCTCCGCGTAAAATTCTTGCAAATACACTATGAAAAGTACCGATGTACAAGTTACGGGCTTCTTTACTGCCAAGTGTTTTTTCTACCCGGTCACGCATTTCTGCTGCCGCCTTATTAGTGAAAGTCAGTGCCAGTATATTAAACGAATCCACCCCACTCGCCATCAGGTGTGCCACGCGGGTGGTCAATACTTTAGTTTTTCCACTGCCTGCGCCTGCAACAATCATTAAAGGACCTTCTGTGTGTAACACTGCTTTCCTTTGCGGCTCATTCAATCCCACCAGGTAATCTTGCATAGCAGCGAAGGTACATTAGGAGGGTTTCATTGCTAAAAAATTGAGTAGTTTAATTTTTTTTATTAGGCCAATAATTACTGTCGCTTGTGTAACCCCCGTACGAACAGATTTTATCAGGGTGGATGTCACCCAAGTCTAACATCAATGCAATAAATATATCTAAAATCAATTTGCATACGATTTATAAATTATATTGTGAAATATAATCCTTTGAAATTAAAGTGGATATTTATTATAAAAAAGTGCCCTAAAGGCACCTATATATTTACTGATATTATTTGATTATCCGTTAAAGAAAATTATCCGTTTAAGAGAGCAGACTGTTGAATATATTTTTGAGAGGGGTGATAAATAAACATTACTGAACCATCTTTAATAATATTGATCACTTTTGCAAATTCAGCTTCTGGTAATGCAGGGCAACCCTGGCTGCGACCCATATAATCACTTTTAACCCTGTTTGCATTTACGTATGCTGCGCCATGAACTACAATACCTCTTGCTTCCGCATTATCATTAAAACCTGCCTCTTGTCCTGACAAACGAAGTGACAGCCCATGTTTACCTGTGTAAGTGGCTGTTGTTACATAAAACCCCAGGCTGCTTTGTTCAGAATTTATTTTATTTGAAAACTTTACTGCCTTATCAATCCCAGTGTTTTTGCCATGAGATACAAAAGTATTATGGACTAATTTATTATTCTTTACATCAAGGAGGTAGAAACGCTTTTTACGTGAAGACTGGCTAAAATCCACAATGGTTAAATAGCGATTGTTAACCACTGTACCAGCGTCAACTAATTTTTGATAACCTTTTAACGCATAATCCAACGC
>JALZIY010000093.1 GCA_030860085.1 Bacteroidota bacterium
ACCTTGCACTTTCATAAGTAGTGACGAAATTGTAAGCAGTTGGCTGTACACCTACTTTACCCCAGGCAGCCCTGATTTTACCAAAGCTTAAAAAAGCAGAATTCTGGAATTGAGGGAGTTTATTAAATTGCCAGGCAACATCAGCCGATGGATAGAAAAAACTTTTAGAGATGGTGGAAGAGGCTTCCAGGGCACCTCCAACATTTAGGAAAAGCTGGTCTTTATAATCAAAGCTGACCGTCGAATATCCCCTGTTGGAACCTCTTTGAAGAAAATAATTGATGATGTGTGTGCCTGCATCCGGTGTCAGAATAAAATTTTGCAGTGTTACATTATCCAGGAAGCTGGATGATTCTCCGTACAATTGATCACGTTGACGATCATTGATGTTACCGCCTAATATAAAAGTACCATTAAGATCCGGGGTAAGTTCTTTTGTTGCTCTTGCTATCAGGTCGATGTTTTTTTCAACCTCTGAAATCTTTTCCTGTCTGTAGCTTCCCGGCGATCTTTCACCGGCTGACCCAACCGGGAAAAAATATTTTCTATCGTCATAGTTAGCATCTAAACCACCTCTTAAAATCAACTCTAACCATTGAAATGGATTTGATGATACTTCAGAAGAAATTAAAAACCGGTTCACTTTTGAAGGACTTTCCTGGCGGAATATAGTCCAATACGGATTGTTATATGTTGGTTGTACATTGTCCCCTAAGTAACGGCGATAACTTCTGTGACGATTGCGGACTTCAACTCCGTTTGCATCTACATACGTACCTATATAATCTATATTGTCAAAATCGGGTGGTGTTCTTAATAAACCTAAGTAAAGGCCTGCAGTATTGGAGTTGTTTTGAATGCGATTTGAGTTAATATTAATAAATGCCGCTTTGTTACTGAATCTTAAATATTTGCCCAGGTTATGGTCTGAATTAAGACGAATAGAGTTGCGTATATAATTACTATTTTCTTTTATAATTCCCTGCTGACTCAAATTTTCCAGAGAGAAAAAAAACCGCGATTTATCATTACCTCCACTTAGCGAAAGTGCATTTTGCCAATATTGACCTTTGCCAAAGATGCCATCAAAATTTTTCTCAACATATGTTTCCTTTTCATTCTTTTTTGTAATTCTATAATATTTTTTTCCAGTTATACCGCCGAGGAAATAGGGAGTTCCAGCTACTGAATCCGGCACACCAGACCTGTTCGCTATTTTATCGCCCCACGACAAAGAAGCTCCAGGCAATGGGTTGTAAATTCCGTTTGACCCTTGTCCGTACGATGTTTGCAAAGGATGCCGGCTGTTTATTTCATCAACTGAATAAGTGGATGTGTATGAAATTTTTAATGCGCCGGCTTTGCCTTTTTTTGTCGTAATTACAATTACACCATTTGCTGCCCTCGAGCCCCACAATGATGCTGCGGCTGCGCCTTTTAATATTTGCAGGGATTCTATGTCATTTGGATTGATATCGTTTAATCTCGATTGCTGTACGACTCCGGTTCCCGCAGCATCAGATCCGAAACCGTTTAAGTACGAGTTGCTGATAGGTACACCATCTACAATTACAAGCGGGCCTGCAGCACCGGTAATAGTATTAGCTCCTCTTATTTTTATATTCGATCCGGCGCCGGGATCACCTGTTGAGCGGGTGATGGTAACACCAGAAGCCTTGCCTGCCATTCCCTGCAGCAAGCCGGTTTCGCCGGAGTTTATAACTTCTCTCGTACCGATTCGTGAAACAGATGATCCAACTTTATCGCCTCTTTCCCGGAAACCCAGTACGGTGACCACTACGTTTTCAAGGTCTTGAGTTAAACTTTTCAGAGTGGCATTAATTACAGACTTTCCGCTGGTAGCTACTTCTAAGGTTTCGTGACCTACGTAAGATATAATTAATATTGAACCCGCTGCTACTGATAATCTAAACTGCCCATTTGCATCTGTGATAACAGAGTTTTTAGATCCTTTTGCAGTGATACTGGCACCTGAAAGTGGGGCACCATCTTCAGAGGTGACTGTGCCTGAAATCTCATTTAGCTGTGCTTTCACAGAAGAAATTAAACACAGTAACACCATTGCAATGATCAGTAGTGGTTTTAGTTTCATTTTTTTATATTTTAAGGAAAAATCATTCGGAATATATGTCGCAAGTAGAATTTACATTATGAATTTACTGACAAATATTTACTTTGAAATGCAATATTAGTCAATCGGTTACATTCTAAATTTTCACTTTTATTCCCGCCCCATGAATGGGAATTATTGCTGATGAGCCCTCAGGCCTGCCTGTGCCGGTAAGATGGAGGTGGGCGTTTGCGGAATGGATCTTGTAAATTATTATGCGCTTTGTGGAACTTTCATTTACAACAAAACTTTGGTAGCAATGGATTGTCCCTTATTTTTGCGGCCTATTATGAAGTTGTTTATACATAGCCATCATGCTCATACTTGCCTGACAAGGTAAGCCGCTGGTGTATTATGTAATTAATATAAGTGAGGCTTACCAAAAGGTGAGCCTTTTAATTTTTAAATATGAGTTTAAAAATTGCTGTACAAAAATCCGGAAGATTGAATGAAGATTCTATAAAGCTTCTTAACGATTGTGGCCTTGGCATTCGCAATGGTCATAACCAGTTAAAAAGTAACGCAGACAATTTTCCTGTAGAGGTTTATTTTTTACGGGATGATGATATCCCTCAATATGTGGAGGATGGAGTAGCGCATGCAGGAATAGTGGGAGAAAATGTGGTGTTTGAAAAAAACAGGTTAGTGGAGGTTATTGAACATTTAGGTTTTGGAAAATGCAGGTTATCCATTGCTATTGATAAAAATGATCATTATGTAAATGCATCGTTTTTGCATAACAAAAAAATTGCCACGAGTTATCCTTTTTTAACCCAACAGTTTTTAAACAAAAATTCTATTAATGCAGAAATCCATGAGATCAGTGGTTCGGTAGAACTGGCGCCAGGCATAGGTTTGGCAGATGTTGTGTGTGACCTTGTGAGCAGTGGATCTACTTTGTTTATGAATGGTTTACAGGAGGTAGAAACTATATTAAACAGCCAGGCAGTTTTAATAAAATCTAAAAGCTTAACTAATGGACAAGAGAATATTTTAAATCACTTATTGTTCAGAATAAGATCAGTGCGTAAGGCCAAAAACAATAAATATGTTTTATTGAATGCACCGAATGAATCATTACAGCAAATAATTAATTTGTTGCCCGGCATGAAAAGCCCAACGGTTTTGCCATTGGCAGAAGAAGGCTGGAGTTCGGTGCACACTGTATTAAGCGAGGATGAATTCTGGGAGAAGATAGAAAAATTAAAAG
>JALZIY010000103.1 GCA_030860085.1 Bacteroidota bacterium
CTTTTAATGCGTGGTTTATTTGGTTGTAAATAATGCGCCACCCAAAGCGTGTAGTTATCAAAATAACCCTGGAGATAATGTTTGTAAAAATCTACATTCGTATAAATGATTGGCTTTACACCGTAATAATTTTCCATCACCTCCAGCCATTCTTTTACTCCTGCCCGTAAGGTAATGGCAGAAGCTCCAAACGGTTTTTCTACATCTAAAACCGGGGGCAGATCGCCGGTTTCAAGTTTCACATTTTTAATAAAATGCTGTGCCTGCGTTTTACCATCTTTGGTTGCAATAAAAAAATGATAAGCACCCCGTACAATACCCGCGTCTTTACTTTTCTTCCAATTTCTTTTAAAAAAAGGATCTAAGCTGCGGTTACCCTCCGTAGCTTTAATAAAAGCGAAACTGAATTTAATGGTTGAAACCTGCATGTTCTTTACTGCCTCCCAGGAAATACGTTGCTGGTAACGCGATACATCAATGCCGTGAATTTCGTAAGCCGATGGAATTGGAATCCCAAATTCTGCATATCGCACAACCCCGACATTTCTATTTTGCCACCATAAAAACCCAAGATAAGCAAGGCCCATAAGAGTAACCGCTATCATTAAATAAATGATGCTTTTAATACCACGTTGCTTCTTATTTCTCCGGGGCGGCATGGCGCAATAGTAAATCATTCTGTTATAACTTAAACCTGTAAATCGCATAAAGTTTAGTGAAGGAATTATCTTTGGCGCATGCCGAAGATGAATTGGAATGATAGCCTGAATTTTTTATCGAAGCTTACTCTACGGCGATTGCTGAATATGAGCAAGGTCTTTAGCAGCTACCAGGTTAGTAAATGGACAAAGCGAAGTGTGCAATGGGGCATGCCTATCTCTATTTCTTTTGAGCCTACCACTTCATGTAATTTACGTTGCCCGGAATGTCCCAGTGGATTGCGGGCTTTTTCCCGTCCTACAGGAATGTTGAAAAAAGATTTTTTTCACGAAACAATCGATCAGCTGTCAAAAGACCTCGCCTATCTTGTTTTTTATTTCCAGGGAGAGCCTTATTTAAACCCTGACTTTTTAAATATGGTGAAATATGCCTCTGCAAAAAAAATATACACTGCTACATCCACCAATGCGCATTACTTAACAGATGAAGCAGCAAAAAAAACAATAGAAAGCGGGTTGGACCGGTTAATTATTTCCATTGATGGTACCACACAGCAAGTGTATCAACAATACCGGGTTGGCGGCAAGCTGAATAAAGTATTGGAAGGTGCGGCGAATATTGTAAAATGGAAAAAAGAACTGAAGAGTAAAACACCATTTATCATTTTCCAGTTTTTGGTGGTACGCCATAACGAGCACCAGATAGGAGATGTAAAAAAATTAGCAAAAGAAATAGGCGTGGATGATGTTTGGTTTAAAACTGCGCAGGTATATGATTATGAAAATGATCCAAATGCTTTAATTCCAATCAATGAAAAATACAGTCGCTATAAAAAAAATAAGAATGGTAAAATGGTAATTAAGGGCAATAATCAAAATCATTGCTGGCGTCTATGGCACGATCCGGTAATAACCTGGAATGGGGCTGTAGTGCCCTGCTGTTTTGATAAAGATGCAAAGCATCAATTAGGTAATTTAAATGAGCAAAGCTTTAAAGAATTGTGGAGGAATGGGGCGTATAATCAGTTTAGAAATAAAATCATGGATAGCCGTCAGAATATTGACATCTGTGCCAATTGTTCGGAAGGTGTAAAAGTGTGGGGATGATGCAAGTTCACGAGTTTACAAGTTTACAGTTCACAAGTTTGTCTAACTAAAATTTTTCTGCTTACAATTGCATCCTCACTAACGTTGTAATTATTTTATAGAATAATGAGTATAGAAAAGGACATACATCAGAATAAATTTCGCAGCGCCAGGCATAAGAGTATGATCAACATCATGTTTACGTACGGCTGGATACTGGAGCGGATAAAAATGTTTTTGGAAAAGGAAGATATTACACATCAGCAATATAATATTCTGCGCATTCTACGCGGAAGTGCACCCGATCCTCTTTCAACGCTGCAAATAAGAGAACGGATGATTGACAAAATGAGTGATACCAGTCGCATAGTCGATCGCTTAATTGTAAAGGAATTAGTAAAAAAATGCACTTGTCCTAAAGACAAAAGATTGGTAGACGTAACTATTACAGAGAAAGGGCAAAAACTATTAAAAAATCTCGATGCAGAATCTGACCACATGGATCAGATAATGAATAAACTAACGGAGAAAGAAAGCGAAACGCTTAATCTTCTTTTAGATAAACTTCGTAATACTTAATGTTAGCGGTTTACGATGATCTAAATGCAGATATTTTGTTGTGGACCCGCAATGGCTGGATAGATAACACCGCAATTGTATTGGGAAACGGGCCATAAGTTAGCTGCCTTTGAAACATTAGTAGATTGGTGGAGCAGGCATACTTACGGAAAACACATGTATATCGGGCATGGCATTTACAGGGACTGGAAAAAAACAACAGGGCCTGGCATAATCCAAAAGAATTGCCTCGCCAGATACAATTATTAAGAAAATATCCAACAATACAAGGGAGCATTTATTTTAGCAGTAAAACTTTTTATCGCAATCCAAACGGCTGGAACGATTCATTGCAAAATAATTACTATCGACGTCTGCACAAATTCCATCAATGGAATGGCTACCAAAAAAGCCATTATGATCTTAGGGGTCTCAGACATCCTGAGATGTCAGACACCTGTAATAACTGGTGCAAAATGCTGCGTAGAATTTTTGCTGTACAAGAGTGCCTTTAGGTTTGTATTAAGATCTTTGATA
>JALZIY010000106.1 GCA_030860085.1 Bacteroidota bacterium
TTTTTAATCTTACCAAACATTTGTATTTCTGGGTCTTAGCATTGTCAGCGTTGGTATAGCCAAAAAAAACAGCAATTTCAGGCATAGTCTTCTTTTGAAAATAATAGGCTTCCAACAAGCTTTTACAGGGTTCTCCAATTTTGTCCATTGCATGTTCCATCAAAATAAAATCTTCATTTTTCTTTTCATGAGCCTCCAGTTCTTCTTCAACAGGTATGGTTTCTTCTATGCTGTCAATTACCGGATTATAACGTTGAACTTTCTGCAATCTTTTAAGCCATAACCGCCTGCAAACCGAATACAAATAAGTTTTTATCTGGCAACTAAGTTCAAATGAATCAGATCTTGCTTTTTCATATAATACAATCATCGCTTCCTGAAAAATATCCCTTGCATCTTCAGGATACCCATTATTTTTTATTATAAAAGACTGGATAATCCCATAATTTTCTCTATAAATTGTCTCAATAGCATTTTTCTCATTGGATGCTAAACCCTCTAACAAATGCTGTTCTTTATCGTTAGTAATCACCGGGGTAATAATTAATACTAATATAATAGAAAAGTAACCCTGAAAAGTAACTGTTCAGCAAAGATACCTGATACTGTATATGAGATACTGCGATGTTTGATATTGTGATATTAGATACCGGATGCTGGATATCGAAATACTAAGATAACCTGTTTGCGGAGTTATTTGTTTTATAATCCGTTAGGGATAAAATATCGGTAGATAAAAATTAAAAAGACATTTGGCGTGCTGTAGGCACGCAATATTGAATATGCGTTATGTTTATCTCGTACCTACCTTTAGTTTTGTTTTATTGAATTTTAGTATAAAAAGACTATTACTATTACCCTTTCTTTTTTGTTACTTTTTTCTTTAGAAATTAACGTGTAAGTGTGGATAAACTTAATTTTATATAACAACCTGCCGGCATAAGCGAATTAGGTACCTACAAGGCTTTAAGGCCTATGTGCCGTTTTAATCTTATGCCGGTTTTTGAACTCAGAATCAAATAGAAAATAAGGTTTCCAGGCCTATTATTAAGGTATTGATGTGTTCAAAAATCAGGTTGCATTATTTTACCAATAAATAATAAAATGTATGAGCAAGTTATTAAAAAATTTTGTAGGTATTGATATCTCTAAACTCTTTTTTGATGTGGCACTCATCAAAGCAACCCAGTCTGATCACATAGTTCACCGGCAATTTAAACAATCTCCTAAGGGATTTGCTGATATGAATGAGTGGTTGAAGCAACAGGATGTATTATTGAATGAGGAAACGCTTCTCTGCATGGAATATACTGGTATTTATAATACAGCTCTGGTGGATTACCTGTGTAGTAAAACAGCGTTGCTATGGGTGGAAATGGCCGTAAAGATTAAAAAATCAGAAGGATTTGAAAGAGGCAGTAATGACAAGAGCGATGCAGTCAAGATAGCCAGGTACGCTTTTCGGTATCAGGATAGAAAACAGCTATGGGGGCCTGCAGAGGAGAGTTTGAATAAAATAAAGCATCTCATTGCTCAAAGGGATAGGATCGCAAACAGTATTTCCAGACTGACTGTTCCTGTTAATGAATTGAAGGAAATTGGCTGCATAGACCAGGCCCGCCAAATGGAGAAACTACAAAAAACAGTAATCAGCAATTTAGAAAAGACCAGGAAAAACATTGAAGCTCTTATTGTGAAAATTGTCCAAAAGGACAAAGGGTATTTGCAAAAAGTGGAAAGAGTAAAATCCATCAAAGGCATTGGCCAGGTGACAGCGATTGCTTTTTTAGTGTATACAAAAGGCTATACCTCTTTTGATAACGGCAAGCAATTATCCTGTTATAGCGGAGTAGTTCCTTTTACTAAAAAACAATCCGGTATCAGCATTAAATCCAAACCCCACGTAAGTCAATTTGCCAATAAAAAACTGAAGCGGCTTTTACACTTATGCGCAACATCGGCCATACAACATGACAAGGAGTTAAAAGCTTATTATGAACGAAAAATATTAGAAGGAAAAAATAAAATGAGTGTGATAAATGCAGTAAGGAATAAACTTGTTTTAAGAATATTCGCCGTACTCAGAGACGACAGAGATTACGTGGAAAATTATGTAAGAAAATGTGCATAATCATGTGAAAAATAAAAACTTATTTCGCTTGGTTATATCATAGAAAACGGCACGAAAATTCAATTTACATTGCCTTTCTACTACTACCCACATCTTTCCCCGATAGGGCAAAGAAATTAACCCGCCAATGGGTATATTTTTATACTTCCCGTCAATCTCTTTTGAATAAAATCTTATTACTTTTTTAAGTGTATGGCATAAAAAAATAGCTGCGGTAAAAGCAGCTATTTAACTTAATTATAGAAAGATACTTTTAAGGATTATCGGTTTCGGTAGTTTTTGTGTAAGTAACTTTATCAGTACTGCTGGCGCTGGTTCCTGATGAACTGTTACCTCTTACAAGTGCAACAATTAAAAGTAGGAATACTGCGCCGCCTACAACCCACACCCATGGCTGAGTGTACCAGGTGGTTTGTTGTGTTGTAGTAGTTGTTCTTGAGCTTGACATTGTGCTATCTTGTGCCCAGGTTATTGCCTGAAATAAGCTTAAAATTAATAAGGTTACGAACGTTTTGTAAGTAACAGCTTTAGTTAATTGTTTCATTGTGATTGTTTTGTGGTTATTAAATTTAATTGGTTTTGATCATCAGTTGTCAGTAGATTTTAAATTGCCCCAAACAACTGACAGGATGTAAAATAAAGTTTTTTTATTTATAACGCATGATCAGCTTAGTCATAAACAATCAGAAGATCAATTCAAGTAAAATATTCTTCTGAAAGCTGATTACTGACGGCTGACTGCTTGGGCGTAACGTTAAATAAAGAATAAGTTAATCAGTTAATAAATTTATTAATACCTGTATAGCGCCAATTAAACACCCAAACAAAGCGCCGGTAAACTTTAAAAACTGGAATTCTTTTTTAGTCATTTGTCTTAATATAGATTCCAGCTTTTCACTTGAAAAGCCTGCAACTTTATCAAATACAATTTTTTTCAGATCAATATCATTCTTCAACTGGATCATGTACCTGTTTATCATAATAGGAAATATTGTTTCCAACTCCACCAAAAATGAATTCTTTAGCTGGTTAGTTGTTTTTACTCCTATAAAT
>JALZIY010000114.1 GCA_030860085.1 Bacteroidota bacterium
CACTTGCACCCCCATCTCCAAAGGGAGCATTAGTGTTAAATATTTAAATCGCCTCGAAGAAAAGGCAAGCGGCAATTTGAATTCAACCCAGCAAGTTTACATTAGCTTGCAGCTTTTCAATGAAACCAAAGCTTCAGGTTGATATTTCATATGCACAAATTTTAAAGATTGCCCTGCCAATCAGTCTTGCCTTATTTGTGCCTCAGTTCAATTTCATTATTAACAATGTATTCCTTGGCCATCTTAGCGAGGAAGCATTAGCTATTGCCAGTATTACAGGAGTGTATTACCTGATTTTTGCAGGTATCGGTTATGGTTTGAATAATGGTTTACAGGCATTAATTTCCAGAAGAGCCGGCGAAAATCGTCCGGAAGAAATAGGAAAGATCTTTCATCAGGGCATCCTGATTGCAATGGGTATTGCTGCGGCAGGAATATTGATAACCTACTTCGTAGCTCCTCTGATATTAAAAGCCACATTGCAATCACCATCTACTTATGAAAAGGCAGTTTCGTTTTTATATATCCGTATTTGGGGATTACCATTTTTATATGTTTATCAAATGCGCAACGCTTTATTGGTCGGTACTAATCAAAGCAAATACCTCGTAGCAGGCACTTTAGCAGAAGCGTTGAGCAATGTGTTTTTTGATTATACGTTGATCTTTGGCAAACTTGGCTTTCCTGCATTAGGATTTAATGGAGCGGCTTATGCTTCAATTATCGCCGAGTTCATGGGAATGTTTATTATTTATTTAGTCATTAAGCAGAAGGGAATTGACAAGCAATTTTCACTTTTCAAAAGAACAAAATGGGAAACGGCCATAAGTAGGTCTATTCTTAATTTATCGGGTCCATTAGTTTTTCAGCACGCCATAAGTATTATCAGTTGGTTTATATTTTATATTCTTGTTGAACGCAATAGCGGGCAAACAGGTTTGGCTGTTTCTAATACGATGCGAAATATTTTTGGTTTTTTTGGTGTATTTATCTGGGCCTTTGCCTCTACAACTAATAGCATGGTGAGTAATGTAATCGGACAAAATAAAAAAGATGAGGTTTTTGGCCTGATAAAAAAAATAGTTCGGCTTAACGCCGGCATTGCAATCATCGTTTTCGTGGTTTTAAACAGTTTTCCTTCGGCCTACTTATCAATTTATGGTTTAGATGAAAATTTTGTAAATGCCGGGATACCTGTTATCCGGTTAGTTGCTTTTGCTATGGTTTTGATGTCAGTTGCTACAGTGTGGTTGAATGCAGTAACCGGGACCGGCAATAGCAGAAGAACTTTTCTTATTGAACTGGCTGCCATTATTTTTTATTGCGTTTACGTTTTCTTAGTACTGGAGTTTTATCAACTTTCTATTTTTTGGGGATGGATGTCAGAACTACTTTATTGGTCTATACTTTTCCTATTATCTTATTTATATATGCGTAGTAATAAATGGAAGAAAATAGTTGTTTAAACTAAAGTTTAAGGTTGATATTGAGTTGTGTGTTAGTTTTTTGTAATTTTAATTACTTAAATTCTTTGCATACGATAACGCCAACGCTACCTGTAAAATTGGTAATAGGTGGCGCTAATTTTTTAACGGTAATTTGAATTTTTTCTATCATATTAAATTCTTCATGTAAACGGTTCACAATTTTCATTGCACAGGTTTCAAGCAGATGCTTTGGTTCAGCCATTTCTTCTTTTACAATGCGATAGGCTTCTACATAATTAATGGTCTGATCGATAGAAACAATTATTTTTTTTGGAGCTTTGTAACCAATACAAAGATCTACCTCAAATTCATTTCCGATCTTTATTTCTTCAGCATACATACCATGCTCTGCAAAAAATCGTAAACCTTTTAATTCTATAGTAAGTTGTCCAGCCATTATGTTTTGTTCTTTCGCAGTGATTGTTTCAACAGGCTCAAAATGTAATCAATATCTTCAAGGTCGGCAAGGCGAATTTCATATGAGCCGTTACCCCAATGTCCAACGTTAGAAACGTCACGGGAAACATTTTTTGAATCTTGTAAGTCGCCACTTTTTAAGTTCAAATAAATTTTTAGTCCTTTTCCTTGTAGTACGAGGTCACAAAAAACATTGTTGTCTACTTTAAATCCTATAGTTTGTTTTTTCGGTTGAACAGTTATATTGTCGTCCATATTCAATAGCCAGTCTTTAAGTTGGTCATAAAGTTCACGAGTTTCAAAATCCACTTTTTGTAAGTGATCTTGCTCTGTAAAAACCTTAACTTCCTTGCTCACAGCTTCCACTGTGTCGTTTGATCGTGAAATAGTTTTAATACTTTCTTTAGCAGATGCTTTTTGTATCTGTTCGTATGAAATTGTGTTATTCTCAAATTTTTTTACTTCCCATAATTCAATAGGCAAGTCTTTAAAATTTATTGCTTCACGTTGGTAAGTTGTAAAAAAAGGTGAAACAAAAATTACTTTTGATTGTGTCCAATCTACGTCACTCCGTTTTAAACTTTGATTTTGGCTTTCATTAAATTCTAAAATAAAGTCAGCCTTGTTGTTAAGCATTAAAGACAAATAAGCATATCCTTGGTCAATTACGCTAAAAGTTTTGTCTCGCTTATATTCGATAATAACGAATGACTTTGCTTCTGGGTCAAAGGCTAAAGTGTCAATACGAAAGTTATTTAAAGAAAATTCTGAGCGAATAAGGTCAAGCCGCAATAACGTCTGTAAATTTTGTTCCGTCAATTGTTGAATTTCTCGTTCAAGTTTAAGTGAGGTTTCTTTAATGTGTTCTAATTTTTGTCCAATTTTATATAATGGCATAAGTCTGGTGTTCTTTGAAGAACTGTATTAATACAGTAACTTATTTTGGGTTTCGTATTTCTACTTCATACTTCATATTTCTTACTTCTTACTTTTTAATATAATCCTTTTTCTGAAAGATAACGTTCTGCATCTAATGCTGCCATGCAGCCACTGCCTGCTGCTGTTACTGCCTGGCGATAAATTTTATCCTGCACATCGCCTGCAGCATACACGCCCTCTATGTTGGTTTTGGATGTGCCGGGGATGGCTTTTATGTAACCGGCCTCATCCATATCTAACCAGTCTTTAAAAATATCAGAGTTAGGCGTATGACCAATGGCTACAAAAAATCCTTTAACAGGTATGGTCGTTTCTTCCTTTGTCTGGTTGTTTTTAATACGAACCGCTTCCACTATTTTATCACCAATAATTTCATCAGTTTCTGTATTCAAATATATTTTTATATTAGAAGTATTTTTTACCCTGTCCTGCATAATCTTGCTGGCACGCATCTCATTTTTGCGAATAAACATGTGTACAGTGCTGCATAATTTTGAAAGATAGAGTGCTTCTTCTGCTGCTGTGTCACCCGCTCCAACAATAGCAACTTCTTTACCGCGAAAGAAAAATCCATCGCAAACAGCACAGGCACTAACCCCATGACCATTTAAACGTTGTTCGCTTTCTATGCCCAGCCACTTTGCTGAGGCACCCGTAGCAATGATAACAGCATTTGCTTCTATTAATTTTTCATCTTCAATCCAAACTTTAAATGGCCGAGTAGAAAAGTCCACTTTGGTGGCTAACCCATACCTGAGATCGCTGCCCATGCGTTGTGCCTGCTTTTCAAAATGAATCATTAATTCGGGCCCCTGGATGCCATCAGGAAATCCGGGGTAATTTTCTACATCTGTTGTAATGGTCAACTGTCCACCTGGTTGAATACCCTGGTAAAGCATTGGTTTCAAATTAGCCCTTGCTGCATAGATAGCCGCTGTATAACCGGCCGGCCCCGAACCAATAATAAGTAATTGAACTTTTTCCGGAGTCTTATTTTCCATACTTATTGTAAACGATTATCGTCAAAAATAATAGTAAATGCAGACACATCTGTAAAAGAAGCTCATTAGCGGGGAATAATGATGGTATGATATTGAGAAGCATATCCACCAAAGTAACCAAGTGCATTATTGCTTATATTATTTAATACTTTTACTGGCGATGCAAAAGGGTTACCAACAGAGGCATAAGTATATTCCATTGTTCGCCAAAAATCGTAAGTTGTTTTGTTGATATTGCTAAGCTTTAAGGTTATTGTATCTCCTTTTTTAAAAGCTCTTTTATCTTCATTAAAGCTGCCGTTTCTATCTATGCCGGGTTCTACTTCAAGTTCATATGTTGTACCGTCAATCACCAGGTCATCATATACTGATGTAAATCCGGGTAAAAATATCTCCCGGTTTCTTTTAGTCCAATAACGAACATAATCTCCATAGCCGGCCGGATCTGTTGCTGTTACCAGGACAATAACTTTTTTTCCACTTGTATCATTTGGCGTTGGTTTATATCGCAAACTATCAATCCGCTTAGTTATGTTGGGAATGGTTGTAGAAGCACTATACGTTTCTCCTTCACTTATAATTTGGAGCTTATAATTTGTATTCAACTCACCAATAAAAGAAGTAAATAAATTAGTGGAATCTATCGAATAATAATAAATGGTATAACCATTTCCCAATAGAATTTCATATTCTTTTAGCTTGTGTGTTTTAACCCCATTTGAAATTTCTACAACTGCATCGTGTACAAAACTTTCAGCTAAAAGCTGAGGGCTGATCTTAGAGAAATAATTAAGTGATTTGCTTAGTATAACGATTGGCGGTTCTCCATTTTCAATTGATGCATCTACCACTAATTTTGGCGATGATTGATCTAATTTAAAATCAACTCTTTTCTCACATCCCATCAATAAAAGCAATAAAAAAGAAAAAAAGATTATCTTTTTCATAAACAGTCCAAATTAAATTAAAACAGCCTTGGTTATTGGGAACCAAGGCTGAATAAATCCATAAAATTCTTATTTAACCTAAGTAAGCTTTTAACGCACTACTATACCGGGCTTTTTGCAAACGCTTAATGGCTCTTTCTTTTATTTGCCTTATTCTTTCTTTTGTTAAATCATATTTTTGGCCTATTTGCTCGATAGTTACACCATTTTCACCATCCAATCCAAAATATGCATTTACTATCTCTGCTTCTCTTGGGGAGAGGGATTTCAATACCCTGCGAATTTCGTTACGTAATGAGTCTTTCATCACATCATCATCTGTATCATCGCCCCCTTGAAGCAAATCGCCCATAGCTACATCTTCTGCTTCATGCACAGGAGCATCTAAAGAAGTGTGGCGGGTATTGCTTTGAAAGATATTATTGATCTCTGTTTCACTCATTTCTAAAATATCAGCTAATTCTTCGGTACTTGGCTCCCTTTCATGTTCCTGTTCAAATGCCATATAAGCTTTATTAGCTTTGTTATAGGTACCAATTTTATTTTGTGGTAACCGCACTAACCGGCCTTGCTCTGCCAAAGCCTGCAAAATGGACTGCCGTATCCACCATACAGCATAAGAAATAAATTTGAAACCTTTCGTTTCGTCAAACCGTTGTGCAGCTTTAATCAATCCCAAATTTCCTTCATTGATCAAATCACTTAATGAAAGCCCCTGGTGCTGATATTGCTTTGCCACCGAAACAACAAAACGCAGGTTCGCCTGAACTAATTTATCTAATGCCCTCTGATCTCCCATTTTAATACGCTGGGCAAGTGTAGTTTCTTCTTCGGGAGTTATCATTGGAATCTTTGAAATTTCCTGAAGATACTTTTCTACGGCCTGGGAGTCCCTGTTCGTAATCTGGGTAGCAATTTTAAGCTGCCTCATAATTAATATACTTATTTAGATGATGAACGTATTGCAGTTGGCCTTTCTATAGGATAGATGCAAATGAGTAGTTAATACAGGATAAGCACTATCTGCAAAGGTAACATGCAAATTCCAAAACACATAACTGTCTTGGTTATAAAATTATATGCAAAAACTATACTACGATTAATTTTGCGAAAACCAAGACCGTTAAGGCTTTCAAAAGATTTGTAAACTGTAGAAATCATATTACACTTTGGCTGGTGCGGTATTGTATTTTTTTTCTAAAAAAATCCACAATGCTATACCTGTGAGTATTAAAAATATAGAAATCAATTCAGCTTGAGTGGGTTGAAACCAAAAAATCTCTAATTGGCTATTTACACGTATTTTTTCTATAAAAAATCGTTCTATACCATTCATAATCAAGTATAAAGCAAAAACGGCCCCAAAAGGTTTTAGCCGTTTGCGCAGGCTCCATAAAATTCCAAATAGTATAAGGCAAACAATTGTTTCATAGAATGGAGTGGGAAAAACTGCTTCCGGTAATTGATTACAATATTTCCCAACACAGTCTGGTATCGGTACACCAGCCTCATTTACATTATGCGGATAAGTATAAGACCATATCCAATCAGGAATCCAATTAAAAGGCTTTGGATTTCTATTAACGATACCCCAATCTCCATCTCCGGCAACCTGACAACCAATTCTTCCTATTGCATAAGCAATCATGAGAGGAGGCGCAACTGCATCAGCTAAGTGACGCAGAGAGATCTTATGCTTGCGGGCATAAATAATAATGGCAATAGCAGCACAAATTAAACCACCGTAAAATGTTAAGCCGGCAGGAGATAAAATATAATCAGAGGGGCGCTTAAGAAAATCACCCCAATTTTCAAAAATATCAAATAGTTTAGCGCCAAGTAAACCAAAAATAAGTGCCAGTATGGTAATCTCGCCAACCCTGTCTTCCGGCCAAATACGAACAATTCTTTTTTCTGCTTTTGGCAATTGATGCTTGCGCTTTTCCCACCATTTCAATCCTCCAAAAAGAAGTCCCATACCGATCCCGAGGGGCCAATTACCCATGGTTGAAAAAATAAAAGTTTGTGGATCCTGGGTGGCATCAGAGCTTAAAAAAAACAGAGCTAAAATTTTATATCCTAATATAAAACCAAGTATAAAATTCAATAACAGATCACCAATTGATGCCGGTTGACCTACCATTATTTGTTCTTCAGTTGGCTGTAGTAAACCTGCTTTGCTTTTCCTCCTTAGCTCCTTAGATAATAATGCGGCTGCCACTAAAAAAGCAATAGCAACAAAAAAACCGAAGGAATTGATAAAACGAAGTGGTGCAAAATCAACTCCAAATAAATCTTTAAAAGCGTAATAAAGG
>JALZIY010000115.1 GCA_030860085.1 Bacteroidota bacterium
CAATAGAACCATTGTTTTTAATAGAATTAAACAGGAAGAGGATGGGAACCAGGTTTATTACCTTCTGAAAGGAGGGATGAATATGGTTCGTCAAATTCTGGAGGCATTGTACAGTTTACAAATTCAATCCGTGTTGATAGAAGGTGGCGCAAAATTATTACAATCGTTTATTGATGAAGGAATGTGGGATGAAGCAAGGATCATCACAAATGAGCAAATGATCATCGGCGAAGGACTTCCAGCGCCGGTGTTACAACATTATCAACTGCAATCATCCGAAAATATTTTTTCAGATAATATCCGGACGTTTAAAAACAAAAATATTTAAATTGATCTATCTATTAGGCAGCATTTTCCTTACTTCCTACCTCACCATTTCATTTAAAATTTTAGAGCGTTTTAACATTCCCATATTACAAGCCATTGTTGTAAATTATTTTACTTGTGTTATTACTGGTTCCATTATAAACGGCTCGTCGCCTGTTGATAAAACCACTTTTCATCAACCATGGCTCCTTTGGTCTTTGATCCTGGGTTCCATGTTTATTATTTTATTTAATGTTTTTGGATTCACTACCCAGAAATTAGGTATTGCCGTAGCATCTGTTGCCAACAAACTTTCGTTGGTCATTCCATTTATGTTTTCTATTTATCTATACAATGAGGAGTGGACATGGCTAAAAATAGTGGGCATAGTATTGGCTTTGCTTGCTGTTATTTTTACCTGCTATCCAACAAGGAAAAAAGAAGGTTCCCGGCAATTAAATAAAGCACATTATATTTTATTACCCGTTGTTTTATTTGCAGGCAGCGGTCTAATGGATACGATATTAAAATACGTAGAGCAAACGCATTTAAATGAATCAAATTATAACGATTTTTTGATTGCTGCTTTTATCACCGCAGGTTTGATCGGATTTTTAATAATGAGTCTTCTGTTAGTAACCAGAAAAATAAAGTTTGACAGGAGAAGTATATTGGCTGGTATAGCTATTGGCATTCCAAATTATTTTTCCATTTGGTTTTTAGTAAACGTATTAAAGCAATTTAAAGGCAATAGTTCTGCAATTATTCCCATTAATAATATGGGAATTGTATTGCTAAGTTCAGTCTTGGCCTGGCTAATGTTTAAAGAGAAATTATCTCTAATTAACCGGGTGGGAATTATTTTAGCATTAGGGGCTATTGCCTTAATTGCAATTGATTAAATATAAAAATGAGAGTTGATCATTATTACACATGATTATAGAAACCGGGCACTTACTTTTATTTCTTTGCTACCAGCTGTATAAATATAAAACCCTTCGCCGGTTTTTACACCAAGTTTTTTTGCCGTCACCATATTTGTTAAAAGAGGACAGGGTGCATATTTTGGATTGCCAAATCCATCGTGTAATACATGCAAAATACTCAGGCAAACATCCAATCCTACAAAGTCAGCTAATTGCAAAGGCCCCATAGGATGCGCCATACCTAACTTCATTACCGTATCAATTTCTTCCACACCCGCAACGCCTTCGTATAAACTGTAAATGGCTTCGTTGATCATGGGCATTAAAATGCGGTTGGCAATAAAGCCGGGGTAATCATTTACAATGCAGGGAATTTTTCCAAGCTGTTTACTTAATGCTACAATGGTGTTAGTCACCTCTCGGCTTGTTGAATAGCCATTAATTATTTCAACCAGTTTCATTACCGGCACCGGGTTCATAAAGTGCATGCCTATAACTTTTTCCGGGCGGGAAGTAACGGCTGCTATTTTAGTAATAGAAATGGAAGAAGTATTTGTAGCAAGAATGCATTCAGAAGATGCGTGTTCATCTATTTGTTTAAAAATGTTCAATTTGAGATCAATATTTTCTGTGGCGGCCTCTATTACCAGGTCTGCATCTCTTACACCTTCAGGTAAAGAAGTATTTGTTTGAATGCTTTTTAAAGAAGTTGCTTTTATTTCTTCTGTTAGAGAACCCTTCGCAACCTGGCGGTCAAAATTTTTTGTAATAGTAGCTATGGCCTTGTTTAATTGGTCCTGCGAAACATCGATCAGCGAAACTTCGAAACCTGCTTGTGCAAACACATGTGCAATTCCATTTCCCATCGTGCCGGCACCAATAACAGCTACCTTTTTCATAATGTTTTATTAGGTGCCGCA
>JALZIY010000138.1 GCA_030860085.1 Bacteroidota bacterium
TGTCCATTCTTTTGGCTTCGCCTGTGAGATAAGTGTTTTTATACATATCGAAGACGCCGTCATGTAGATACCCGGGAAACCAGTTGCTTCCTAATTCACCATTCAAAACTTCAGGTGTTTGCCCTACATAAGCGGCAAAAGCGGGGTTGGTAATAATAAATCGAAAATCCACAATTTCACTTTGCTCATTTTTTACAGGAGCAAAAGTAAACATGCCTGATTGCGAATTGTTAAAAACGGCTGCTAACCGTTCTGTTGATTGTTCTACCTTAAGCTGTGCTTCTTTAGTATTGGTTATATCAGTAAAAATGGTGATTATATGATCATTACTCATTTTAGAAGCTGAAACCTCTAACCATTTTCCTGTAGGCTCTAAAAAATATTGTGTATGAAAAGGCTCGCCTGTATTTAATGTATTTAAAACCATTTTATAATAAGGCGAGGTCATAATATTCGGATCAAGCTCGAGGGCTGTTTTTGATAAATATATTTCTCTTGGTATCCCTGTATATTTTACCGCCGCTTCGTTGGCGACTAAAGTTCTGGCATCTATAACTTTTGCTTTTTTATCCCTTATCATCTCACTTACAGAAATGCCACTGGGAGAATAATTCATAATATTATCGAGCAGTTCTTTTTGTTGCTCTATTTGAAGCGTGTTCTTTTTCTGCTCGGTAACATCCTGTAATGTAACCACCAGGGTATCTTTATCAATAGGGACAATAGTATAATTAAACCAATTATCAATTGTTTTGGAAACAAAATGCGTTTCATCACTCTTCGCTTCCCCTTTTTCCAATACCTGGCAGAAAAGATCAAAGAAACCATTGGTACGATTTTCCGGAATAAGATCTAAAATAGTTCTGCCCACTACCTCGTGTGCTTCCATGCCAAAATAAAGTGCAATGGTTTTATTCGCAAACAAATACTGCATGTCGACAATAACATTTTCTTCATTACGTATTGTCTTTAGTGCATATATCCCATTAAAAGATGCATCTAATATGCTATTAATAAATGATTGATGCTTTTTTAAATCTGTTGTTTTTTCTCCTTCGCTTTTCTGCGCATTTATTTGATCCGTAATATCTATCCATGTATGGATTATGTAGATAACACTGCCTTTACTGTCAAAAACAGGTTTATTATTTATTGACCAGTGCCGTAGTGTAAAAGTGCCATTTCCATTATTCAAATTATTGTGTAGGGCCGGTAATAAATGTTGCGCTTTATGAACAATAACGTGCTCAAAAGATTTTCGGAGATCACTTTCTATAAAATAGGGATAACCAGCATTATGTGGAAGGGCTTCAAAAAATTTTTTACCAATTAGGGCGTCTTTTATAATGGTTGGTGCCTGAAGCTGATGCATTCCTTCTGTAACTGCTAAGATTGTAAACGCAGGTGGGTCAGTTTTTACAAGAACACAAATGCCGGGCATGGCTTCAAAAACGACTTTAAAGTCCACCATATCTATAATAGGGATTGATGTTTCGTTCATTATACGGGTGAAAAATAAAGATAACACTTATCTATTTCAGACATTTGAAGAGGCAAATTTTTTCAATGCAGGTCGTAGGGATAATTGTTCGTATTACTATAATGAAATTTTCTCTTTTGTCTGCGTCATAATATGTTACTTTGAAATAAAGACTATTAAATGACTAAAGGACCAATTCTTATTATAGACGACGATAATGATGACCAGGAGATCTATGCTGATGCCATTAAGGAATTAGGTATTCCTAATGAAATTCGATTTTTTAATAGTGGCCAGGAAGCATTAGACTACTTACTCATCACCAGTGAACAACCTTTTATAATTCTCTCGGATGTGAATATGCCACTAATGAATGGCATCCAGTTCAAGGAAAAAATTCAACAGGATAATTACCTGAGAGAAAAGAGTATTCCATTTGTTTTTATTTCTACTAATGCCTCGGCATTAACAGTTCGACAAGCGCATCTTTTAAGCGTGCAGGGTTATTTTGAAAAGCCAGATAATATGGATAATGTCAAAAGCATGCTTAAAAAACTATTTGATTACTGGGAATTGTGCAAACACATAAACAATACATAACCTGGCAATAGCCTGAGCTCTTATCAAATTTATAATCTGAATTCTTAGACGAACATCAATGGAGAAGAGTAGATGAAGAAAGTTTACACAGCGCCACAGTATTGCAGTAACCTTTTTACTTCATGGTGAATACTTAAAAGGTCAGAAGGTTTTGTAATTAGCTCTACACCATAATGGGCGCAAAAAAGTTTATCAACAGAATTACTGGAGGTGCTTAAAATGACAACAGGTAACACACTCAGGTGCTCATCTTTTTTAATTTTAGCTAAGGTTTGCTTGCCATCCATTCTGGGCATGTTAATATCTAAAATCACAAGGCAGGGGAGATCGTTTAATATTTTTGCTTTTGATAAATATTCGATGGCTTCTATGCCATTTTCGGCTTGTACTACTTTGATGGATGGGTCAATTTCATAGATGACATTACTAACCATCTCTCTGTCATCACTATCATCATCAACAAAAAGTACTGTATGAGGCGATGCAAGCATCTTAGTTTTGTTTTAAACGTGAAACGAATATATATAAATAGTGAATTTGTAATAAGGCTCAACTTCAATTTAACCTTGTGCTAGTTAACCATCTACCTCAAATAGTTTAATTGACAAGGTCATCATATATTAAAGATAAAGG